>JAPLDV010000149.1 GCA_026391235.1 Bacteroidia bacterium
GCCCCGGACAGAACCGCCCGAATGGGAGAGAGAGGCGGTACAGAAGATGGCCAGAAGACTGGAGAAGTAGCCCCCTTTAATTATTAAACGACGGAAAGTGAGACGGTGGAATAATTGCCATGAATTACGATTTGATAGTGGTAGGCAGCGGTCCGGGAGGATATGTTGCAGCCATAAGAGCATCACAGCTTGGTTTAAAAACTGCTGTAATAGAAAAGGCCGAACTGGGCGGAATTTGTTTGAATTGGGGTTGCATACCAACCAAATCATTGCTTAAATCCGCACAAGTTTTTGATTATGTGAAGCATGCATCAGATTATTGAGTTATTGTAGAAGTCACGGCAAGGCCTGATTTCGCCGGTATTATCGGCAGGAGCAGATCGGTAGCCGAAGGGATGAGCAAAGGCGTTCAGTTTCTGTTAAAGAAAAACAAGATTGATGTGATCAAGGGTTACGGAAAGCTTGCCGGATCAGGCAAAGTTACCGTCACTGATAGTACAGGTACAGAAACAGTTTTTGAAGCCAGCTCCATTATCCTGGCAACCGGAGCCCGATCGAAGGAGTTGCCGAATCTGAAACAGGATGGAAAAAAAATTATCGGGTACAGGGAAGCACTGGTGCTTGATAAATTGCCTGAATCGATGGTTGTAGCGGGATCGGGTGCGATCGGCACCGAACTGGCATCGTTCTATAATAGCATGGGAACCGATGTCACGCTGGTTGAGTTTTTGCCGGAAATTGTTCCCCTTGAAGATGAAGAGGTTTCCAAGGCGCTTGCCCGTTCGCTTAAAAAGGCCGGAATAACAATCATGACTGAATCTTCGGTTGAATCGGTTGATATCAAGGGTGAAATCTGCCTGGTATCGATCAGGACAAAAAAAGGCATTGAGATTAAAGAGGTTGAAATAGTTCTTTCGGCAGTGGGGATTACCCCGAACCTCGAAAACCTGGGGCTCGAATCCGCAGGTGTTCTGGTGGAAGAGGGAAAAATCAGGGTTGATAAATATTATTGTACGTCAGTGCCCGGTATTTATGCTATCGGGGATATTGTACCCGGGCAGGCGCTGGCGCATGTTGCATCGGCCGAGGGAATTATCTGTGTTGAAAAAATTGCCGGACTGAATCCTGAGCCCCTGGATTACAATAACATACCTGGATGCACGTATACCACTCCAGAAGTTGCATCGGTCGGTTACACTGAAAAAGCAGCCAAAGAAGCCGGTTTTGACATCAAAGTGGGCAAGTTTCCTTTTACGGCATCAGGGAAAGCAAGTGCCGCCGGAGCAAAGGATGGATTTGTAAAGCTCATCTTCGACTCAAAGCATGGTGAATTGCTGGGTGCGCATCTTATTGGAAGTAATGTCACTGAAATGATTGCTGAAATAGTGGTAGCCAGGAAGTTGGAAATCACCGGACACGAGTTGATAAAAACTGTTCATCCCCACCCCACCATGTCGGAAGCTATCATGGAAGCCGCAGCTGCTGCTTTCGGAGAAGTCATTCATCTTTAATATAATGACAGGCGACCAGTACATTGAAGTTACCGGGGCACGGGTGCATAATCTTCGTAATGTTGATGTTAAAATACCCCGTCACAAATTAACGGTAATAACCGGTCTAAGCGGAAGCGGGAAATCTTCACTGGCTTTTGACACCATCTATGCCGAGGGCCAGCGAAGATACATGGAAACCTTCTCGGCTTATGCCCGTCAGTTTCTTGGAAGCATGGAGCGGCCGGATGTGGATCAGATCACCGGATTAAGTCCGGTGATTTCCATTGAGCAGAAAACCACCAGCAAGAATCCGAGAAGTACAGTGGGCACTACCACTGAAATATATGATTTCTTAAGGTTGTTGTACGCCCGTGCTTCGGAAGCCTTCTCCTGGGAAACCGGAGAAAAGATGGTACGGTATACCGATGATCAGATCCTGTCGAGAATTCTTGAAAATTTTTTGGGTGAAAAGATTCTGATTCTCTCGCCCCTGGTAAAATCAAGGAAGGGTCATTACAAGGAATTATTTGAGCAGATCCGTAAAAAAGGATACATCTATGCCCGCATTGATGGTGCAATCAGGGAATTATTGCCAGGTTTGAAACTCGACCGGTATAAGGTCCACAATATTGAGATGGTTGTGGACAGGCTGGTGGCCAGTGCGGATCAGGGCAGGCGCATGAAAGATTCGATCCAGACGGCTATGAAGGAGGGCAAAGGAGTGATCCTGATCACCGGTTTTGAAGGCCAGATGCCGACTTTTTTCAGCCGCCACCTGATGTGCCCGACGACAGGAATTTCTTATGATGAGCCAGCCCCAAACAGTTTTTCATTCAACAGTCCCCAGGGAGCCTGCCCTGTTTGTAAAGGATTGGGCTATGTTCACGAGATCGACAACAGCAAAATTATCCCCGATGATAAAATCAGCATAAAGGATGGGGGGATAGTACCATTGGGCAAATACCGCCAGAGCATGATTTTCTGGCAGCTTGAGGCGATTGCACGGAAATATGGATTTAAACTCGAGGATCCCATTTGCGATCTGCCTGAAGAAGCTTTGCAGATTATCCTCCTGGGATCAGAAGAATCATTCAAACTTGAAAACACTCCGCTTGGCTTATCATCCAACTATTTTCTGAGTTTTGAAGGGATCGTAACCTACATCGGCCAGCAAAAAGATGAATCGACCTCAAAGAAGGCCCAGAAATGGGCTGATCAATTTATCCGGACCAGCAGCTGCGCTGAATGTGAGGGCACGAGGCTCAGGAAGGAGAGCCGGTATTTCCGGTTGGATAATAAGAATATTGCCGAGCTGGCAGAGATGGATATCTCGCAACTACTGATTTGGTTCGATGGGATCGAATCCAGGTTATCGTCCACCCAACAGCAGATAGCCAGGGATGTGTTGAAGGAGATCAGGGCCCGTTTAAAATTCCTTCTTGATGTAGGATTAAATTATTTATCGCTGAACCGGGCAACCCGAAGCTTGTCAGGAGGAGAGGGGCAGCGGATCCGTTTGGCAACGCAGATCGGATCTCAATTGGTTAATGTTCTGTATATTCTGGATGAGCCCAGCATCGGGCTGCATCACCGCGATAATCTACAGCTGATCAACGCGCTGAAACAATTGCGCGACCTTGGAAATTCGGTGATCGTAGTTGAGCATGATGAGGATATGATCCTTTCGGCTGATTACGTGATCGATATGGGCCCTCATGCCGGCAGGCACGGTGGCATGGTAGTGGCTACCGGAAAACCCTCCGAGATAATACAGTCGGATACCTTAACCGGTGCTTACCTGAAAGGAGAGAAGAGGATCGAAATTCCGGCAGTCCGAAGAATATCCAAGGGCAATTACCTGATACTTAAAGGAGCCAGCGGGCACAATTTAAAGAATGTTGACATCAGCATTCCCCTGGGTCAGTTTATTTGTATTACGGGCGTTTCGGGCAGCGGAAAATCGTCACTTATCAATGAAACCTTGCATCCAATACTGAGCCAGGCTTTCTACAATTCGGTTCAGGATCCTTTGCCTTACCAGTCGATCAAAGGAATAGAATTGATCGACAAGGTAATTGTGGTTGACCAATCACCGATTGGCCGTACTCCCAGATCAAATCCGGCAACCTATACCGGGGTATTCGGGGAGATCCGAAATTTGCTTGCAAAATTGCCTGAATCCCAGGTAAGAGGCTATGAACCGGGACGATTCTCATTTAATGTTAAAGGTGGGCGATGTGAAACCTGAAAATCCATTTCTGATATTCTGGACATGACCATCAGTCAGTCGATGGAATTTTTCGAGAACTCCCCGAATATTGTTCGGGCCTTGCGCACATTAAACGACGTCGGCCTGGGATATATCACACTTGGACAGTCGTCCACCACCCTCTCCGGAGGCGAATCACAGCGGGTGAAGCTCGCCAACGAACTTGCCAAAAAGGATACGGGAAGAACCCTATATATTCTGGATGAGCCGACGACGGGCCTGCATTTTGAAGACATCCGGGTTTTGCTCGGCGTACTGAACAGGTTGGTTGAGAAAGGCAACACGGTTGTTGTGATTGAACATAATATGGAAGTGATCAAGGTGGCGGATTACATCATTGACCTGGGACCTGAAGGCGGGCTTTCAGGCGGAAAGATCGTAGCTTCAGGAAAACCGGAGGAAATAGTTCTTAACCAAGAGTCGTATACAGGAAAGTTCCTAAAGGAAGTATTAACTTCATACCAAAAATCAAATAAATCAATATGAGTCAAGATGATATGATCAGGGATGCTTTTAAGACCAAATCCTGGCATGAATTAAAAACCGAAAATTCATGGCAGATATTCAAAGTAATGGCTGAGTTTGTCGATGGTTTTGAGAAACTTAGCAGGATTGGACCCAGTGTGGCAGTATTTGGATCAGCCCGAACAAAGCCTGACAATAAATTTTATTTAATAGCCGAAGAAATTGGTTACCGGTTAACACAACTTGGCTATGGTGTAATCACCGGTGGGGGCCCTGGAATTATGGAAGCGGCCAATAAAGGAGCACAGCGGGGGAAAGGAAAATCCATCGGGATCAATATCGATCTCCCTCATGAACAGAATCACAATTCCTTTATTGATAATGACAAACTTATCAATTTCGATTACTTTTTCGTTCGTAAGACTATGTTCATGCGTTATTCACAGGGCTTTATCGTTCTGCCAGGTGGATTTGGCACATTTGATGAACTATTCGAAGCCCTTACACTTATACAGACAGGTAAGATCGGGCGGTTTCCCATCGTAATGGTCAGTAAAGAATACTGGGGAGGCCTTATTAAATGGATCAAAGAGGTGATGCATTCCCGTGAACACAATGTCAATATCACTGATTTTGATCTTTTCCATCTGGTTGATACTGCTGAAGAAGCGGTAAAGGTTATTGATGATTTCTATGAACAGTATTTGCTCAGCCCCAACTTCTAAGCGTGAAGAACGTTAAGGGAGTTAAGGGAGTGAGGGAGTGAGATACAACAGAATGCCGTTTATTAGTTGCCACTAGAGTTAGGCTGTGTAATAATGCTGAAATCCCTGTCAATACCAGGGGGATAAAAATTATGTTGGGGGGGGCAATAGGTCCCAGACTGAAGAGGCTGTGTAATAATGGAAACTCACTAGCGATCCTGATAGGTTGCCCCCAAATTTATTTGGGGGATTATGTTGATCCACAAAACCTTATGGACTTTAGTCCCAATTTTAAAGTATGCTTGGCTAGGGTTTAAGAAAATTGATTAAAGTCCGCAACTATCATATAATCATTGTAGTCCCCCGGCTTAAGCCGGGGGCAACATATAAAAGCACCCCCTGATAATTAAACAGGTTTCATATTTTTACACAGCCGCTGGAATCCGGGGTTAATGATGAGACCTTTTCAATCTCATAGCACCTTGTAGTCTGGCTCTAAACCTCTCATAACCTGGTCAATCTTGTTCTCCAGCGGCAGCTCACCCGGAATCCACGTGATGGGGATGCCACGTCGTTCCATTCCGCGGAACCAGGTCATCTGGCGCTTGGCGAATTGATGGATTGCGGTATTGAGCTGGGAGAACATTTCGTCATAGGTAATCTTTCCCAGGCAATAGAGGGTCAGATATTTGTATTCCAGTCCGTAGTACATCAGATCTTCGGGATTTACTGTTACAAGAAGTTTTCTAACTTCCTCAATCATACCATTTTCAAGCCGTTCAGACAACCGTGCAGTAATCCTTTTGCGCCTGGTTTCCGTTTCGTACCTGATACCAAAAACATTTGCTTTTATGTCCTGATTCATGTGGCCCAGGAACCCTGGTTCCGGATTAAAGCGGGCAATCTCCAGAGCCCTGATCAGGCGATCACGATCGGTTGTATCCGACCGGTTATGAAGAGTACCATACGCATTAAGCATTTTGGTGAGTTCCTGGTCGGACTTATCAGTAATACTCATCCTGAACTCATCGTTCACAGGAACTTCAAAAAGTTCATAACCCCTAAGGATTGCTTCTGTATAGAGGCCTGTTCCTCCGCAGAGAATGGGGAATTTTCCACGGCTGCGAATATCATGATAAGCTTGCCCGAAATCCTGCGTAAAGTCGAATAAGTTGTATTGTTCGCCGGCCGGCACCAGATCGATCAGGTGGAATTTTACCTCCTGCGGTATGGCCGATCAGGGCCAGCAGATTCGGTTTGGTGTTATCAGGCTTATTCATGAGCAATAAAAGTAGTACTTTTGCGCCCAACGTAAAAAGAATGGCTAATAAGATCAGCATAACCAACAAGCAGGTTTACAGGGAATATGAAATCCTTGAGAAATTTACTGCCGGGCTTGTCCTCTACGGAACCGAGATTAAATCGATCCGTCTTGGTAAGGCCAGCTTGTCGGATTCATGGTGCAATTTTATCGATGGGGAACTCTATGCCAGGGGCTTGCAGATTGCAGAATACAGCTTTGGAACACATAACAATCATATTCCCAGGCGCGACCGGAAACTTCTTCTTTCACGGCATGAATTGACAAAGCTGGAAAGAAAGGTGAAGGAGAAAGGATTTACCATTGTTACCATCGAGCTTTTTCTCAATGAAGCAGGGCTTGCCAAGCTAGAGATCGGCCTTGCCCGCGGGAAGGCTGTTCATGACAAACGGGAGGATCTGAAGAAGAAAGATATGAACCGGGAGATGGAGCGGAACTTTAAGAAATAAACGGAAGACAGAAGACAGAAGACAGAAGACGGAAGACGGATGTATCCGTCTCTACAAGGTTCGGCTGGGGATTGTCAACCGTGTTGAAGTGCCTGCGCCCAGCTGGCTGCTGACCTCGATGCCGATTTCCATCATCGTGCAAAGCTTTTTGACAACCGACAGGCTCATGCCTCTTGCTTTCATTTTTTTCCCTAATTGCGTTTTGGTTGGAGGGAACATCTCAAATAAATTATCCAGAGTTTCCTTATCGATACCGCAACCGGTATCGCTAACTTCGATGGTGCAGCTTGCAGGAGAGGCATGCTTTATCACAAG
>JAPLDV010000435.1 GCA_026391235.1 Bacteroidia bacterium
GAAAAGAATTCAATCCTCAATCCTGGGGAATGTTTCCGATTCCGGGTTCAGAAATCCGCAATTGCAATACGGGTGTTTTAAAACAGTATGTACCTAAATATAAATAACCATGAAAAACCTGAGATATATCCTATTCCTGGCCGTATCGGCCTTAATACTCAGCTCCTGCGAACCGACAGAATTGCAAAAGCCTGATATCGGCGCGGCTCCAACGGCTGCACAATTGCAAATCACCATTACCCCCGGTGCGGATGCCTTCCATTTTGTGATCGAAAATAAATCGACCGTTACCGGTATCGCAACCTGGGATCTCGGAAACGGGGCCACAGCCAACGGTGATTCGGTGACCGCCTATTATCCCTTACCGAATAGTTACAATGTGACCCTTACACTCTATGCCAAGGGTGGCAACGCAACGATCACAAAAACCATAACCACCACCGAAATCGACTGGGAATATTTTTCGAATCCGAGCATCACCCTCCTTTCGGGTGGGGTTGATGCCATCAACGGCAAAACCTGGGTACTGGACAGCCTGACACCCGCGCACATCGGCGTCGGACCGAACCTGGATAACAGTTTCTCGTGGTGGGCAGCCGGTGTGAAGGAAAAATCCGGTGTTGGAATGTATGACGATGAGTTTAACCTGAAGCTGATCGAATTCAAGGTTACCTACGACAACAAGGGCATCAGCTACGTTAAGGATTTCCGTAAGGCCGATGCGTCCTATTCCAATGCAAGGACGAATAAAGGAGACTGGATGGTCGACTATCCCGGCATTCATACCGGAACCTGGTCGTTCCTCACGAGAGATGGTAAGAATTTCCTGAAAATCACCAGTGGGACCCCTGTCTTTCCTTGCTTCGACACCGGGGCCAAAGACGGTGAATACCTGATCCTCGCGCTCACGGAAAACAGCCTGGAACTGGCCTGCATCGGAGGTGACGGCAATGCGTGGCATTATCTGCTGATTACAAAGAAATAAACACTTTCTTTTCATAATTAGTATTTGGAAACCGGGGGTTACCGTGGAATGTACCGAACGATTGGAATTTCTCTGGTAACCCCTCCCTTTTCAGAAAATCAGAATGACTCTTAAATCCTGCCTGATTACAAGATTGCTGTTCTTCCTTCTGTTTGCGTCGTCGCTTGAGGTATTGGGTCAGGACCAAGATTCGCACTATTGGGGAATCCTTGACGATGTCTCCTTTGGCGATACAACTTCCATTTCTCAGCTGCGCATACAATTCGGAAAGCAACCCGCTTTTGCAGCTGGACTTTCCGATTCCTCCTTTTCCGGGATTATTGCCGGGGTAGAATCCTTGCACATTAATTTCCCGAAATACAACCGTCCGGTGTCCGAAGGATTTCTGAGAGCCTCCGGTAAAAAGATTGTTGACGGAAATAACCGCGAAATCCTTCTCCGCGGGATGGGCCTGGGAGGATGGATGCTCCAGGAAGGTTACATGCTCGAAACCGGTGATTTTGCCGGAACCCAGCATGAGATAAAAGCCCGGATAAAGGACCTTGTAGGGCAGGCTGGAATGGAGAAATTCTATGATGCCTGGCTGGCTAATCATGTCACCAAAGCGGATATCGACACACTCGCCAGGTGGGGATTTAACTCCGTAAGGCCTGCCATGCACTACAACCTGTTCACCCTGCCCATTGAAGAAGAGCCGGTAGGAGGCGGGCAAACGTGGCTGGAGAAAGGATTTGTAATGCTCGACAGCCTGATCTCGTGGTGCGCAGCCAATAAGATGTATGTGATCCTCGACCTTCATGCGGCCCCCGGAGGACAAGGCCGCGATAATAATATTTCCGACCGCGATCCGAACAAGCTCTCTCTTTGGGAAAGCTCTGCCAACCGGACAAAAACCATCGAATTATGGAAACGGCTGGCCGAAAGGTATGCAGGCAATCCGTGGGTTGGCGGTTATGATCTGATCAATGAAACAAACTGGGATTTCGAAAACAGCGGAAATCAGAACGGATGCAACTGCCAGCAAAATGCCCCGCTGCTCGATTTGTATCAAAAAATAATTGCCGCCATCCGAACTAATGATACGAAGCACCTGATCTTTATCGAAGGTAACTGCTGGAGCGGAAATTTCAACGGCTTGCTGTCATTGGCAGCTTTCGACAATAACCTGGCATTCAGTTTTCACCGGTACTGGAATCGTAACGACATCGGTAGCATCCAGGAAAAACTGAATATCCGCGATCAATATAATGTACCAATGTGGATGGGCGAATCGGGCGAAAACTCAAATCATTGGTTTGCCGAGGCCATCTCTTTGCTCGAGACCCACAACATAGGCTGGTGCTGGTGGCCCGAAAAAAAAATCAATTCAGTGGTGGGGCCCCTCACGGTGATAAAAACCCCGGAATACCAGCAGCTTTTAAACTGGTGGAAATATGGCGGAAACAAGCCCGATCCGGACTTTGCCGCTGCTGCACTCATGAAGGTTGCGGAAAACCTGAAAATCAGCAACTGCGTCATTCATTATGATGTGCCCGATGCCATGTTCCGTCAGCAGCTAACCTCAGAAACCAAACCTTATGCCCGCAACCGGGTGCCAGGTATTTTTTACGCAGTTGATTTCGACATGGGAAGAAATAATTTCGCCTATAACGATGCTGATTTTGAAAATACCGGCGGTCAAGGCTCCACCCAATGGAACCTCGGATGGATCTATCGGAATGACGGACCTGATATTGAGGTGTGTACCGATTCTGTTCAGTATGCCAACGGTTATAATATCGGCTCTATTGTGAAAGGTGAATGGCTGGCTTATTCCTTTATTACTGATACCACAGGGGTTTATAACTTAAGTATCCGCACTGCATCTGCCAGCGGGATGGGAGCTTTCCGCATCGAGATTGACGGGATCAACGTTTCGGGATCGATGGCGGTACCGCATACCGGGGGTTTTCAGCGTTATATCCCTATTAACCTGAATAACATTCAGTTAACAACCGGCTGGCATAAAATGATTATCTATTTTGAAGAAGGCGGATTCAATGTGAACTCATTTGTTTTTACCGGCCCCACCGGAGCAACCGGAGTGCCTTTTTCCATGCTATCGGCTAAAACCAATGATATGGGAAATCAGATACTGCTGACTTTCAACAAACAATTATCCGGATTTCCGGCGTCGGGATCACAATTCGCGCTCACAGCCGGCAGTAAAACCTACGTGCCGGATTCTGTCACTTTCGAATCGATCAATCCGCCATCGGTCAGGCTATGGTTTGGAACGATCTTTTCAGATATGGATATATTGAAACTATCCTACGCCGGGAATCAATTTATCAGTGCCGGTTTAGATATTTTACCTCCATTCACTGATGTTCCTGTTGTCAACATCATTATACCCCGATTGCCGATTCCCGGTATTTTGGAAGCTGAAAATTTCAGCGTAAACAGCGGTTT
>JAPLDV010000118.1 GCA_026391235.1 Bacteroidia bacterium
CATCCTTTTTCCCGGCATAATGGCATTGGCCTCTTTTCCAATCAATCCGTAAATATTTGGAGATCCCGGCTTGGAACTGAAGTCATCCATCTCATTATTAAGAAAGAATCCCCCACCCTTTACCACGATACCGCACCCGTACCCGCCATTTAGCGTGGTAGTGGCAGCAACGGCATTTCCCCAACGGTCGGCAATGGAATAGTGAGTGGTTTCAAGGCTTTCATGCACATTGAATTTGCCCGCATGAATAGAATCAGAAGGCGTTGCCTTATTTGGTTTAATCCCGTCAGCACGTTTGCTGAGATATTTTGCATCAGTCAATTGTTCGACAGGCACGTTTACAAAAGATGGATCACCCAGATATTCAGCACGATCAGCGTACACTGATTTTTCAGCTTCAACCATATAATGAATGGTTTTAACCGAATTGTGTCCTGAAGAATTGATGTCCCATTTCGACAGGATCCCTAATAATTGTTTGAGTGCAACGCCACCACTGGAAGGGGGTGCCATGGAATAAAACCGGTAATCACGGTAGGTTCCGGTAATAGGTTCTCTCCAGACCGACTGATATTCCAGGAGATCCTGATAGGTGATCAATCCGCCTGATTCCTTCATCTGTCCGATTATAAAGTCGGCCGTCCGGCCTGTATAAAACCCATCGCGTTTTGAGTCGCGTATCCGTTCAAGGGTATTGGCCAAATCGGGTTGAATCAACAGATCTCCCTCCTTCCACGCTGAATCATTGACAAATGCAGATTTCCATTTATTCCTTTCGAGCAGGGTTTTCCGCATGGAATTGAGGCCACCGGCCTGAGCTTTGGTAATAGGAAAGCCCTTTCTGGCCATATCTATTGCGGGTTGAACCACAGCGATCCATGGTAGCGATCCGAATTTTTCATGCGCCTTCACCATGCCATCTACTGTTCCGGGTACACCGGATGCGAGGATTGTTTGGTAACTCAGCCCTTCGATAATCTTTCCATCGGGGCCGAGGTACATATCTTTTGAAGCAGCGAGCGGGGCCTTTTCCCGGTAATCGAGTGTAAATACATCCTTTCCGGATGTCCTCACCACCCAGAATCCCCCGCCTGCAATATTTCCGGCAGCCGGGTAGCAAACGGCCAGGGCAAATTCCACCGCAACGGCAGCATCCATGGCATTGCCCCCTTGCCGCAGGATCGACAGGCCGATTCCGGAAGCTTCGGGATGCGCAGTAACGACCATTCCCTGCTCACCTGTCGGTCCCAAAACCCTGGTTGATTGTTGACTGCAGGAATGGATCAGCATCAAGCCGAGCAGGCAAACCGAAACCTGCATAAAAGCAAAACCCTTCATATCTTTTTGATTTGCACTAAAAGTACAATTTTTTTAATGCCTTCAGGGTATTTTGCAGCAGGACAATCCGGGTCATTGGCCCTACGCCCCCGGGAACCGGGGTTATAAAGGAACATTTTGGTGATACCCCTTCAAAATCAACATCTCCGGATAATTTCCAACCGGATTTGGTTGTCGATGATGGTATTCTGGTGGTTCCAACGTCAATAACGGTTGCACCAGGCTTCACCATATCACCGGTGAGAAAACCCGGTTTTCCCAGTGCAGCGACTATAATATCGGCCTGAAGGCAAAACTCCTTTAATCCTATGGTGCTGCTATGGCAAAGAGTTACCGTGCAATTCCCCGGTTTGGATTTCCGGGACAAGAGGATTGACAAGGGGGTTCCCACAATATTACTGCGGCCGATAATTACGCAGTGACGGCCTGATGTTTCAATATGGTAATAATCAATCAGCTGCAATATACCGGATGGTGTTGCAGGCAGAAAAGAGGACAACCCCAGAGCCATTTTACCAATATTTACCGGATGAAATCCATCAACATCTTTCGAGGGATCGATGGCTTCAATGATATTATTTTCGTTGATATGACGGGGCAACGGCAATTGAACGATGAACCCGTCGACTGAAGGATCCTGATTAAGCTGATTAACGGCCACCAGTAACTCCTGTTCGCTCACATTATCGGCAAACCGGATCAGCGATGACTGAAACCCTACTTCGCTGCAGTCTTTTACTTTAGCAGCAACATAGGTTTCGCTGCCGCCATCATTTCCAACCAAAATAGCTGCTAAATGAGGCTGTTTCAAACCCGAGGAACTCATTCGGATTACCTCGTCACGAATGCCCGACTTAAGTTCTGCAGCAACCTTTTTACCGTCAATAATTATCATGATTATTCGATTATCTTCTTCCTAAGGGACTATTTCCCATCATCCTGCCCAAATTTTTACCGGTTGCCACCATTTTCATCATTTTGCGGGTTTCGTCGAACTGTTTAAGCAATTGATTTACTGACTGAACCGTTGATCCGCTGCCTGATGCAATCCTTTTTTTGCGGCTGCCGTTTAAAATCGACGGATCCTGCCGTTCGCCCGGAGTCATAGAATGAATTATGGCTTCGATGGTTTTGAATGAATTATCGTCCATATCAAGGTCTTTTATAGCTTTTCCCATTCCCGGGATCATGCCGGCCAATTCCTTGATATTGCCCATTTTCTTTACCTGCTGGATCTGCTTGAGGAAATCATCAAAATTAAATGTGTCCTTAGCCAGTTTGCGCTGCATCCTGACTGCCTCCTCCGAGTCAAATTGCTCCTGTGCCTTTTCAACCAGGGTTACAATATCCCCCATCCCAAGAATCCTGTCGGCCATTCGTTCAGGGTAGAAGATATCCAGTGCATCCAGTTTTTCACCGGTTCCCACAAATTTTATCGGCTTATTAACCACAGATCGGATCGATAGCGCTGCACCGCCACGGGTATCACCATCAAGTTTGGTAAGGACCACTCCGTCGAAATTCAGGCGATCGTTAAATTCTTTTGCTGTATTTACGGCATCCTGACCGGTCATGGAGTCAACAACAAAAAGGATCTCTTCAGGATCCACAGCGGCTTTTATCGCAGTGATTTCCCTCATCATCATTTCGTCGACAGCCAAACGACCGGCAGTATCAATAATCACCAGATCAAATCCGTGCAACCGGGCATGCCGGATACCATTTTTAGCGAGGGAAACCGGATCAAGATTCCCATCTTCGGTATAAACCTGGATTCCAGCCTGTTCACCGATAATTTTCAATTGTTCAATAGCTGCAGGGCGATACACGTCGCCGGCAATAAGCAGTGGCTGCCTGCCCCGTTTGGTTTTCAGGAAGTTACCGAGTTTTCCGCTGAAAGTTGTTTTTCCTGAACCTTGCAAACCGGCTATCAGGATAACTGTTGGATTTCCTTTTAAATTCAGATCCGTTTTCTGACCGCCCATTAACTGAACCAGCTCGTCGTGTACAATCTTAACCATCATTTCAGATGGTTTGACTGCAGTTAAAACGTTCTGTCCGAGTGCTTTATCCCTGACTGTTGTTGTAAAATCCTTCGCAATTTTAAAATTTACGTCGGCATCTAACAAAGCCCTGCGTACCTCTTTCAGCGTTTCCGCCACATTTATTTCAGTAATTCTACCCTGGCCTTTGAGTAATTTTAAAGACCGCTCTAATCTATCACTAAGATTTTCAAACATATTTCATTACAAAAATTTTACATCCGCTCAGGTATCTCGATGCCCAATAATCCCATACCATCCTGTATATGATTGGCGATAAAATTCGACAATGCCAACCTAAAATCACGTTTTTCAGGAACAGGTTCTTTTAAAATCGGGCAAACCTGATAAAAATGGTTATACTCCTTTACCAATTCGTAAAAATAGTTGGCCACAAGTGCCGGTGACAGCGACCGGGCTGCATCTTCCAGTATATCGGGATATTGATAAATTCTCTTCAACAAAGCACTCTCCCTGGGATCCAGTTCCAGATCGGATGTCAGATTATTGTCAGGCATAATTGACATTTCGGCGGCTTTCTTCTCAACCGAACGAATCCTCACACAGGTATATTGAATAAAGGGTCCTGTATTCCCATTAAAATCAATGGATTCCTCCGGATTAAACATCATGGTTTTCTTAGGATCAACTTTCAGGATATAATACTTGAGTGCCCCTAGAGCAATCCGGTAATTTACCAGCTCCTTCTCATCAGCCGGAAAATCTTCCAGCTTGCCCAGTTCGGCCGAAACTTTCCGGGCTGTATCCACCATCTCCTGAATCAGGTCATCAGCATCCACCACGGTTCCTTCGCGCGATTTCATCCGTCCCTGAGGCAGTTCAACCATTCCATAGGATAAATGATACAACTTATCCGCCCAGCCAAAGCCAAGTTTCTTCAGGATCAGCTTAAGCACCCTAAAATGATAATCTTGCTCATTACCAACAACATATATGTGCCGATCAAATTGAAACTCTTCAAATCTCTGGT
>JAPLDV010000929.1 GCA_026391235.1 Bacteroidia bacterium
ATGTGGAAGATTCGTTGGGCGTTTTGGTGGTTAATCGCAGCAATGCCGGAGTTTCACTGACACCGGAAGGGAAAATTATTTGCGATTATGCTCAGCGGATGGTTAAACTCAGAGATGAAGTAAAAACAAAAATCATTAAACTGCACGAAAACACTGGCGGCAATATCTACATCGGTGCCAGCACTATTCCGGCCAACTATATTCTTCCCCGCGCTTTGAGCGCTTTTTGTAAAACAAATCCCGATATTCGGATATACATCAAAACTGCGGACAGCGAAGAAGCAATGAACATGGTTTTGGATGGTGAGGTGGAAATCGGCTGTATCGGCAAGAAACCTCTGAATAAAAAATTGATGGCCGAACCTCTGTGGAAAGATCGTCTTATACTGGCTGTTCCAAAGCTTCACCATTGGCGCAAAAATAAATCAATTACGTTGCCGGAATTATTGAACGAGCCATTTGTTATCAGAGAAAAAGGTTCGGCGACGCGGGAATTGTTTGAATCATGTTTGAAGGAATCAAAATCAATAAGTCTTTCTCAACTCAATATTTGCGGCGAACTGGGAAGTTCTGAGGCGATAAAGGAAGCGATCATTGCGGGCTTTGGAGTTTCTGTGATTTCTATTCACGCTGTGGAGAGGGAGTTATCTCAGGGTTTGCTTTTTGAAGTTCCAATTCAGGGCTGCCCGATGGAAAGAAACTTTTATTTAATTTATAAACGTAAATTCGATTTTAGGCCGTTTCATAAAACATTCATCAATTTTATTAAGTGTTATACCCCCGGCGGGCCTTAAACCTGAATCGTTAGTCATCTCAATTTTAATTCTATAAACTGCGACCTGAATTTCATCAGATATAATGCTTCCGCAAATGAATAATAGTAATAATACTTCCCCGGTTATAACTATTATCTATTGGATATATTCCAATGAATAATATATCTCTACACCCGATAAATGAAATCCTACAAAGGAGTAAGTGTTATGAAAACAGGAGTCGAACCATTAGTCAATGACGGCTTTGCCGGTGAAGCGACAAAGCGTACATTAGGTTATCTTCAAAAACAGGGAGAAAAGGGGAAGAATATTGTCGGGATTTATTGCGGTTACGCGCCGATGGAAGTGATCCGAGCGGCCAATGCGGCGCTAGCCTTGTTGTGTGCATTTGCCAATAAAACAATTGAAGCGGCGGAAACAGTCCTGCCCGCCAATCTTTGTCCACTTATTAAATCCAGTTACGGATTTATTAAAACGGACACGTGTCCTTTCTATGCCATATCCGAAGCTGTTATTGCCGAGACGACCTGCGACGGCAAGAAAAAAATGTTCGAGCTGATATCCGACATCAAGCCGATGTATGTGATGGATTTGCCGCAATTGCCTGATGAAAAAGAAGCTCTGGATAACTGGACGGTTATGATCAAAAAGCTCAAATGTTTTTTGGAGATGACCTTTGACCGCAAAATAAACGACAAGGACGTTGAACAGGAAATCAAAGAGACAAACGTCAAAAGCAAATTAATGAATAAAGTTTTTGATTTCGCCGCGCTCACACCAACTCCTTTAAGCTGGCTTGAAATATACGACCTGACTTATTTGGGACAGGCGGCAACGACTCAAGATATGCTGGGCATTCTCAACGATTGCGTCGCCAAACTGGAAAAGCGCGTGGCCGAAGGCGTTTATCACGGCGAGAAGGATTCACCCCGCGTGCTGGTGACCGGCTGTCCGGTGGGCGGCGACGCGACAAAAGTTTTTAAAATTATCGAAGAGGCGGGCGGTGTGATTGTTGTTTTAGATTCCTGCACCGGCATGAAGCCATTTGCCAGTTTAATCTCCGAAAACACGCCCGATCCCTACGCGGCCCTTGCACGCCGGTATCTCGAATTGCCCTGCTCCTGTATGACACCGAACAATCGCCGGCTGGCAGAACTGGATAAGATGATTGAACGGTTTAAACCGGATGTAGTGGTCGATGTGGTTCTTCATGCGTGCCATTCTTATAATATCGAATCACACAAGATCAAAGAGCACTTGATGGGTAAACATAAAATGCCGTTTTTGAAAATCGAAACGGATTATTCGCAAAGCGATGTGGAGCAGATCCGCACGCGCGTGGAGGCGCTGTTGGAAACGCTGCCGAAAAAGAAAAGCGCTTGATTGTTTATATGCGTTATAGATAATTTGTATTTATGAGCTTAAAAAACAGGAGATACTTCGATGAGTAAAACAAAAACAGTAGATGCCCGAGGACTTGCCTGTCCCCAGCCGGTAGTTCTGGCCAAGCAGGCTATCGAAACAAATGAAAAAATAAAGGTTATTGTTGATAACGATACGGCGTTGGAAAATGTAAAACGCCTGGGGGCAAAACTGGGCTGTGATATTAAAGTGGATAAGAAAAAAGACAATATTTACGAAATAAAATTGAAACGAAAAGAGAATGTTGCCGGTACAAAAGATAAATTTGCTCCTTCGTGCAGTACAGCTCCCGCAAATTCCCGTCCTTTTGTTATCGTTATTTCCGCAAACATAATGGGGCGCGGTAATGACGAACTCGGTTCCGTTTTAATCAGAGCGTTTCTGCACACGGTTGCCGAACAGGCAGAAAAGCCGGATATCATGATTTTCTATAACACCGGCGTCAAATTGACCGTGCAGGATTCGGAAGTCCTCGACGATTTGAAACAATTGGAGAGTGAAGGCGTACAACTGCTGGTTTGCGGCACTTGCCTGAATTATTTTGAGGCAAAAGAAAAATTAGGCGTCGGAGTTGTTTCCAACATGTATGACATAGTCGAAATCATGAGCCATGCGGGACGGTTACTTGTGCCATGAAAGTACGCCCACAATATTCTGTGATGCTGTTTAAAGCGGTGAGTTACGTTTTGAAGGCGGAAAAAATTCTCAAAAAGGAAGGACTTCCTCATAAGCTTATCCCCGTTCCCAAAAACATCAGTTCGGATTGTGGCATCTGTCTGCGTTTTGAACCGGCAATCCAAAGTAAAATTGAAGCCGCTCTTTTAAACAAAGTGGAAATAGAAGAAATTCGAGAGTTGGCAAATTAATTTAGTTTATAAATATAAATGTTTGACCGGGCGAGTCGGCTGGCGCCGGCCGCGGGCCTCAACCCCGTAGGGCAAACACTAAAATGTTGTGCTGATCAGTTCGATTCTGAGCCCGGCCTTATTGTGAAACTCCAATTTAATGAGACTCGCTGAAAACGAACAAAGTAAAGTTTGAAGCGTTAGTCGAATTATCCCACGTGCGAAGCTAAGTGGGACCATATATGATATGCATCCGCCTGTTTGGGGGTTTATACCCGTGATTTTAAAACCAAGGATAGATCGTAGAAATCAGTCAAGAGAATTGACATGGAGAATGCCAACGGAAAGATAATTGACGCTTGACAAAAGCCTTTGATGGATACATGTGAATGAATAATTAACCTCCATCAATGAAAAAAAAACGGAAAGATGAAAAGGAATATTATTTATTTTGACAACG
>JAPLDV010000144.1 GCA_026391235.1 Bacteroidia bacterium
TCTTCCGAAACATTTCCAAGATTAAAATAGAGTGACGGATCTATATCATCGCGGGTTATTCCCTTCTTGGCATCTTCCACATAGGGGTCCATCACCCAGAATTCGAGATATTCAACATTTGCTTCCTCGAAATCATTTGTGGTTAGTTTAGCCATAACACCACCCCATCGCGACTGCGGGGAGCGCAGGTAACCCTGGTCATCGAGTCCGGCGGAATAGCTTGAACCATGAATATCATAATTGTAAGGACCTCTTTCTTTGGGATAAAAGGCCAGGTTTAACACTTGCAAAGAGACAGGGATGTTGTTCGGGCTCTCTTTATAGGGGAAAATCTCCTGAGTTTGGATCTCCCTGGTAAAGTGGCTGTTTTGTTCTGCCGGGTTATTGGCAATATGACTCGGTGTAACTGAGTTGTTCCTCAAAAACAAAGGATCTATATGATACCAGGCAAGCTTGGCACGGTTGTAACCATAAGCAAGACTGTTGCTTAACGACGCCTCAGGGAATAATTCAGGCTGACCGGCAGGTGTACTGGAAAGTACCCAGGTTTGACGCTGGCTTAAAGTAAAACTGGTTTGGCTGCCTTCAAAATCATCTATCAGCGCTTCGCCTTCCTTTGATGCACTTGAATTGATGACTTTGGAGTGACCCGGAATCAGGTCGGCAAACTCACCGCTGAAGGTTATGATCGACTTCTCCTTGGTTTGGATCAGCGGAAGCTTGTCGATAAACCGGGTGAGCCATGGAGCTTCTTTACGATAGTTGGCATTGAATCCCCAGATCGTATTCGAAATCGGTATTTCCTGGAGGGTTACTTTATTTGTCAGCGGACGTTCGCTTAGATGAAGAATCGTTCCACCAACATTAATATCCTTATTGAATCGATATTCAAGGTGAGTGCCCAGCATGGATTTTGATTGCATGGCAAAAGTTGATTGATCTTCCAGGGATATTTTGATCGGGGTTCCTGATTCCAGAAGGCCCTGGTTGATTATCTTGACGGTCCCCATGGTGTAATCCACTGTGTAGTCGGAGTTTTCAGCCAGCTTCATCCCGGCGGCGGTCACAATAACGCTGCCTTGCGGAATATTCATGGCATTAAGGCGGATTTCTGAGGAGGAAGAGGATTTATAGGATCCCCGCATCAGGAATTTATTCTTTTCTGCCGTTTGTTTTGCAACGGTTTGAGTTTGAGTATAAAGCTCTTCAAAAACAAAAGCGTCAGCTATTGTTTTGTTATCCGGATTGCCTCCTTCAATTTTTTTCCGGAGAAAGGATCCGAATGGTTCAAGTATCGGAAAAATTATTCGGCCCTTGGTCGCATTGACTGTAATGGGGTCGATAAAATCGAAAATCCCATCGGGCTGAGGATCAAGCTGGGAGTTAAGTTTATCAAGGTTTAAAACGCTCAGCAGAATACTCCCGTTGATAGCACCGCCAGGTATGTAGTTAATGGCATTCCCGGTTTTATCGTTTTGATACAGAATATCTAAAACAAATTCCTCCTTGTTCAGCCGGCTGGCGCCGATCGAATAAATATTCTTCATCATCAGATCCCAGGTTGGCAGGGTCGGCGTTTGGTTGGTACCCTTTAACAGTTTAAGAATCAAGGAAGGAGCATCCGATTGCAGATCTTTGTTTACCTCCCCGGAGAATTCACCAACGCGATAAACCTGTCCGCCTACCGTATACTCATAAGCTACTGCAAGAATTTCGTCCGAACTAAGTTGTTGATTTAATGATATATAACCAAGTTTTGCATTCAGCTGATACTCCTCAGGTGTCAACCTGCGTGCATTCTCAATTTTTTCGTAATCCTGTCCTCCCAGGAATCCATTAGCAGCCAATGGTGCCAGCACACTGGTTACCTGTCCGATATCCCTGATTCCTGAATAATTGGTTACAAGGTTGTCATACAGATCGTTAATCGAATTGCTGGGGTATCGTCCCGGACCCAGATATTTTACAAAAGTGGTATTAAAAATGCTGGAACCGGTGGAGGCACCTTCGGCCAGGTCTATAAAGGCAACAAGATTTCGGGATTCGTTGAAATTGCTGTTTTTATTGGTCACCCAAACTTCAACACGGTTAATGTTGACTCCGGAGTTGATTACCGGCAAATTTTTCAAAGCCTGATCATAAGTATCCCTGAAATAATGTGAGAGGAAGAAGTGCTTATTGGATTCATATTCATCGCCGCGTATCTCAAATTCGTTTGCCACGCCTCCACCCTGAACATCAATGGATTGTGATTTTCCCTGCTGTTGAGTAAAGATACTGGTGACCGTAAGTCGACCGAACTGCATTTCGGTTTTGATCCCAAAGAGGCTCTGGCTGCCTGTAATCAGGGAGCCAGAGAGTGGAAGGTTAACATTTCCTGCTTCCACCTTCCGGAGTATTTCGTCATCTTTTCCGGTATAGGCAATTCGGGTTTTATTTTCAAAGTCAAAAGTAGCTTCTGTATTGTAGGTAATCCCCAGTTCCATTTTATCGCCAATCTGTCCATTGACGTTCATCTGGATCTTATTATCAAAATCGAAGGTGGTATTTTTCCTGACTTTCTCGGGCAGCGACGGGTTATCTGTTTTATTGATCTGGACACCAAAAATAAGTTCAGCAGAACCCTGCGGCTTGATTGTTATGACATTTGATCCGAAAATCCGGTCGAATGCTTCACCTCCGATGTACAATTTCGGGATGAGTCCCTGCTGCATTTGGAACTGTTCGCCACCCACGCGTTGTTTCCAGTATTCCTTTACCGAGCGGTTTAAATCATACTTATGATATTGTTCGGGCGTAAGGAAGTATGGATCGCCAAAATTCTTATCTCCAAGCTTTTGTTGAAATTTGTAATCATTTTTATCCGGATCGTAATCAATCGTTGAGGTAATATTCTTAGGATCCTTCAGGAATAGTGGCGATTTCCGGGTCGACAAAGCGGACGGAAATCCTTTTGCCGGAGGAATCGGGTACCGCAGATTAAAGATGGTGTCAAGTTTGGTTGTATCAACCGCCTGTTTATTTGGGACGGTCGGATTTTTTTGCTGTGCTATCAGGCTGCCTGGCAGTACCAATAAAAGTATCAGGACGAGTTTAAGACAGATCAGTGTTTGAATCGATGGTCTAGGCTGCATAGAGATACCTGTGAAGCGATTAAAGTTTTTTCAAGGCCAGCTTGACAAGTTCTTCGGCCCCGTTTAGCGGGTTTTCCCTAAGGATCTGATCGAGGACCCTTACCGATTCATTCCGGCCGAAGCCAAGCATAACCAAAGCAGATAACGCTTCATCCTTTGAGGTATTGCCCGGATCCGGCAAAATACCGCTGACTTCCCCAATTTTTGTGATTTTATCTCGCAGATCGATAATTACCCGTTGGGCGGTTTTAACGCCTACGCCTTTTACGCTTTTCAGCAGGTTCACATTGTCAGTCTGTATGGCTCTGCAGATATCAGAGGTTGTGAGCGATGAAAGCATCATGCGGGCCGTATTGGGTCCGATACCGCTTACTGCGATCAGGAGCCTGAACATTTCCCGCTCCTCTCTGGCAGCAAATCCGAAAAGGACATGAGCATCTTCGCGTATTACCTCTTCGATCAGGAGGGTAACCTGCTCCTTACCACGAAGGGTAGCATGAGTTTGAAGAGATATCTGGATAAGATATCCGATTCCACCCTGTTCCAGCACGGCAATTGCTGGAGTTAGTTCGGTCAGCTTGCCTGATATATACTCATAAATGGCCATGGTACAGTCAATGAAAAACTATAATGTTCCGAGAGCATTCTTTTTCAGTTCGCGATTGGCTTTCCGCGATTTGAAAATATCGACAGCCATGTAAATGGCCTGCCTCATGGAATCCGCGCTGGCCTTATCCAGTCCGGCGATTTCATAAGCTGTGCCGTGTGCGGGTGAAGTTCGTACAAATGGCAGTCCAACCGTAAAATTGACTCCTGAATCGAATGAAAGTGCCTTGAAAGGAGCCATGCCCTGGTCGTGGTACATGGCCAGCGCTGCATCAAATTTCTGATAGAGCCCGGATCCGAAATAACCATCAGCTGCATACGGCCCGAGTGCCATGATATTTTCCTGCCGGGCGATTTCAAGAGCCGGTTTGATGATTTCTTCTTCTTCCATACCGAGCAATCCCTGGTCGCCCGAATGCGGGTTCAGTCCCAAGACAGCGATCCGTGGGGTTCCGATATTAAAATCCTGACGCAGGGAGCGATCGAGCAGCCGCAGTTTCGAAAGCAGGAGCTCTTTTGTGATCTCTGCAGGAACCTGAGCCAAAGGAATATGACCCGTAACCACACCCACTTTAAGATAATCACTGACCATCAGCATCAAAACATCGCCGGAAGTTAGTTTCTCCTGAAGATACTCGGTATGGCCCGCAAAATTAAAATCCTTGCTTTGAATGGTATGTTTGTTGATCGGAGCGGTGACCAGGAGATCAATCTGATGTTCAATCAGATCATGAACAGCCATTTCCAATGCAATAAAGGCTGCTTCCCCGGCATATCCTGAAGCCTTTCCGAGTTCAACACGGGCATTATCATCGAGACAGTTGATAAGGTTTGCCCTGCGGGGATTGGCTTCCCTGGCGGTAGCCACACTGTTCAGACTAAAATTCGTTATATTCAGTGCCTTGCGATGATAGGCCAGAACCTTAGGGGAACCGTAAACTACCGGTGTGCAGACATCAAGAATTCTCGGGTCCATCAACGCTTTGATAATCACCTCATATCCGATTCCGTTGATGTCACCTTGGGTAATCCCTACGCGTATTCTATGTTCATCCATAAAATTTTCTTACAGTTGATAATATTGGGTAATGAATTCAAGCAATAATCTGACCCCGGTTCCGGTGCCTCCGATTCCCCGGTAACTTTCGCGTGAAGTAAGGAAGGCTGTTCCGGCGATATCGATGTGTATCCATGGATAGCCGGTAAACCGCTCAAGAAATTTACCGGCTGTGATGGCTCCGGCATTACGTCCGCCTATATTTTTGACATCGGCAATTTCCGATTCGAGCAATTTTGCATAATCTTCCCAAAGTGGAAATCTCACCAGCCTTTCATGCACGGAAAATCCTGCCTGAATGAGTTGATCAAATGTACCGTCGGGGGCAGTTCCCATGATAACGGAAGCCTGAGATCCCAGGGCCACCTGTGCTGACCCTGTGAGTGTGGCGAGGTCGATAACCAGTTCCGGCTGATATTTTCTGGCATAGCTCAAGGCATCGGCAAGAATCAGCCGGCCTTCAGCATCGCAATTAAGGACCTCAACGGTTGTATTGTCATGCATCCTGATCACATCACCCGGAGCATATGCGTTACCGTCAGGCCGGTTGTCGGTGGCGGGAATAAGCCCTATAGTCCGGACCGGCAAATTCATGCGCGCCAAAGCAATCAGTGTTCCGGCAACAGCCGCAGCCCCGGCCATATCGCATTTCATTTCGTCCATGCTGCCAGGAGTGGGTTTGATACTTAATCCCCCGGTATCAAAAGTTATCCCTTTGCCGATTAGCACCAATGGGGAATCATTTACGTAATTCTCTGGTTCCCATGTCATTATAATAAACCTTGGAGGATCTATACTCCCGTTGTTAACGGCCAGTAATCCACCCATCCTAAGTGATTCAATCTGGGTTTTATCCAGGATTTCAACCGAAAGTCCGGT
>JAPLDV010000928.1 GCA_026391235.1 Bacteroidia bacterium
ATACCTGCGCCATTAAAAAGGGATCCCTTGCTTCCAGAATCTATCATTCAGAGCGTGTGAATGAGAGGCATCGCCATCGCTATGAGTTTAATAATGCCTATACCGACCAGTTTAAAGCAGCCGGAATGTTACCTTCTGGCATAAACCCAGACACCAACCTGGTGGAAATAATGGAGATTCCAAATCACAAATGGTTTGTAGGGGTGCAGTTTCATCCGGAATACCGCAGTACCGTGATGCACCCACATCCTCTTTTTGTGAACTTTGTGAAGGCTGCCTTGGAATAATTCCTTACTTTAGCCGGCTAAATAATTTTTACAACCGAATCGATCAGCAATGGATAAAAAGTCCCTTATTGGCTTACTTTTAATCGGAGTGCTCCTTGTAGCAATCCCGATTTTAAATAAACCTTCGAAAGAAGTACAAGAGAGAAATCAGAGAATTAATGACTCAATAATCCTGGTTGAGGCACAGAGACGTTTGGAAGCAGAGCAGAAAAGGAGACTGAATGATACAATTGCGCAAAATACCGTCACTCCTACACCCGAAGAATTAAATCAGAAAAAAGTAAATGAACTGGGAGTCTTTGCTGAAGCTTCAAGTGGTGAAGAAAAATTCTTTTACCTGGAGAACAAGAAAATCAGGATAAAGTTTTCTTCAAAAGGAGGCCGCCCCTATTCGGCAGAGCTGAAAGATTACAAAACTTTTGATGGTAATCCTTTAATTTTATTTGATGGTGATTCCACTCACTTTAATCTGCAATTCTTCACTCAGAATAAACCAATTGCTACCCAGGACCTCTTTTTCCAGCCTCAAACCCAGGAGATCCAACAAAATGCGGAAAGCACCTCTAAAACATTGGTGATGAGGCTTCCGGCAGGATCAGGGAATTATATTGACTATGTATATACCCTGGAACCGGATTCTTATAAACTTGGCTTTGATATACGAATGCAAGGCATGGATAAAGTGTTGGGCAAAAACACCACAATGATTGACCTTGATTGGGCTGTCGATATTCGCCAACAGGAAAAAGGAAGGAAATGGGAAAGCCAATATTCCATCATCCAATATAAATTTTATCAGGATGATGTTGGAAAGTTGAGAGCTTCGGGAGATAATAAGCCTTCATTTGAGGACCTAACCACAAAGATTGAGTGGATTGGGTTCAAACAACAGTTTTTTTCGACGGTTTTGATGGCTAATTCTTATATGACAAGTGCCAGGATCAGTTCAATAAACCATCCTGAAAATTCAAAACACATAAAAACTTTTTCTGCTCAGATAGGCCTGCCGTTTGACGGTAAAGATCAGGGGGATATAAGCCTTACCTTTTATTTTGTTCCAAATCACTACAAAACATTAAAAGCTGAGGGGCATGGTCTGACAATTCTGGTTGATCTTGGATGGAATTGGATCTCGTGGATTAATAAGTGGTTTGTAATCAATATCTTCCATTGGCTTGAAGGTGTCATTGGTAATTATGGGATCATCATTATTATCTTAACGATATTTTTCAAATTGCTGGTTTTCCCGTTGAGTTATAAATCATACCTCTCAAGTGCCAGAATGAAGGTTTTGAAACCTCAGATTGATGAGATCACTAAGAAATTCGGTGCGGATAAAGCTATGGAGAAGCAACAGGCAACCATGGATCAGACCCAAACGGCACAGCCGGTTCCAGGCATGAAAATTATGATGTATTTGATGCCGGTAATGATGTTGGTGATGTTTAACTCATATGGAGCCGGTTTAAGTTTGTTTTATTTCTTCTCCAACCTTATTTCTTACCTTCAGCAAATCGTTATCAAAAGATCAATTAGTGAGGAAAAGATCCTTAATGCGTTGAAGGAGAACCAGAAAAAGCCCGTGAAAAAATCGAAATTCCAGGAAAGGCTTGAACTGATGGCTAAAGAGAGAGGCGTACAAAAGAGGTAGGCAGTGGGCAGTAGGCAGTAGGCAGTGGGCAGTAGGCAGTAGGCAGTAGGCAGTAGGCCAATAACCGTTTTCTTCAATCCTGGAGGGATGACATGA
>JAPLDV010000419.1 GCA_026391235.1 Bacteroidia bacterium
CATAAGTCAATTAGCTGAATATGGTATCCTTCATGACAGGGGTCATGCGGATGAGTATTACAAGTTACTTTTTAAGTATGATAACAAAAGAGCGGAAGAGCTGATTCAGAAAATCGGTTTCATTAATGACAGCATTAAAAAGATGTTTTATCAATCAGCTTTCAATTATTATTTTATTGAAAAGGGAAATTTTACTTCAGCCTTGGAATTATACAAGAAAGCAAAATTAGCCAATGTGACCTTAGAAGGGAGATATCTTTCATGGCGACTGCTGCTTAACGGGGAGAAAAAGGAAGCCCTTCTAAGGGTTAAGGATGAATTCTCTGCCGGGCCGGAGGATGAGATGAACATGGCGAACTACTTTTTAATGCTTTGGGTTAATGGTTACAACAACGAAGCGTTGGATTTTTACGGGAAGCTGAATAATCAGAGTATCATTATAAATATATTATTGGATTCTAAAATTTTAGTCGTTAATCGAAATAAATCTGCCGTAAAAGGCGGTTTTACCGCTGAAATTGAATCGTTTAAACAGTTTTGTAAATTTGAGAAGATGAAATTGGAGAAAACCAAATAAATGCAAATTTGAGAAACATAAACAATTGCAAGTTAGCAGAATGAGCAGAAACATAATTGCAGAACAGTATAGAAGGCTCAAGCCCCAGTTAACCTACCGCATCGGCTTCGTCGGGCACAGGCCTAACCGGCTTGGGGGGAGTGAGCCATCTTTGCTGGCAGATTCAATGAAGCAGATTCTTGCAATAGTTAAGGATGAGGTTCTCAGGATATATGTAAGAAATAGAGCCTGGTATTCCGGCAATCGTCCTGAGTTCCGGGCGATTTCCTCGCTTGCCGATGGCAGCGACCGGACGTTTGCGGAGGCAGCCATGCAATCAGGGTATGATTTGACCTGTCCAATGCCATTTTCGCAGGAGGAATATGAAACTGATTTTTCGCCGGCTAATGCGCTTGAGCCTGATTCGCTGAAACGTTTTCGTGACTTGCTCAGGCAGGCTGAAAAATCTCCCGGTTTTACCCGCTTCGAGCTCATTGGTGACCGGAACCAGGAAGCGAAGGCGTACGCCGTTTGCGGACAAATGATCTTAAATCAGTCGGATCTGCTGGTTATTGTTTGGGATGGACTGTATCAGAATAAGATCGGCGGTACCGAAGATATGCTCCATGAGGCTCTTCGTCAGAATATTCCGGTGATCTGGATCGACTCCCGTGCACCGCATGGCTGGCAGTTGCTGGATGTAAATCACCTGCTGCCGCGCCGGAATTCAGGCGATCGCCTGGTTCCTGCCGGCCAGATGGATGGTGCTGGTCTGGCCGAAATAATCAGCAAGAGTCTTACTTTGCCAGGGACTGCAGAATCTGATGCAAAACCGCGAAAACAGGTCCAAAATCGTTTATCCGATTTCTACCATGAGAAAATGCCGGGATTTAATCCCGCAATCTTATGGAAAACTTTCCGTAACCTGCTCGGGAAAAGGATTCTGGGTTTTCCTGTATTAAGGGTGAACCGGTTAAATCCGGATACCGTGAATGTTCCGATCCAGGGGTATGAAACATCCGGCAGATCCACGAGCCGCAGTGTCATGACCGGTTTTGCAGAGAGCGACCGGTTTTCATCTTATTATGGTGATTATTACCGCAGCGGATACATCCTTACCTTTCTACTTTCAGCTTTGGCAGTGGGGTTGGCCTTGTTTCCGGTAGCAGCCGGATGGATCTCAGAGGATAATCACTCTGGAGAGTCAGTTTTTGTGGCGGCTGAACTATTGTCGTTATTCTGCATCCTGTTTTTGGTTTTCCGGAGCCACACACGGAGATGGCACAGCCGGTGGCTCGATTACCGCCTTACGGCCGAATGGATCCGACAATTGATACAGCTGGCACCCCTGGGAATCGGCAAAACGATTCATGAAACCCGTGGACACCAAAAATCCTACGAACATCCTTCCGCTACCTGGATGGCTTGGTATGTACGGGCCCTGGAGCGCAATCTAGGCCTCCCTCATGCGCGGATCGATGAATCGTATCTAAAAAAATTTCTCGACAACCTGCTCGCACTGATCCACAATCAGGAAACCTATCATGCCGGCAATTCAATTGTAAATCACCGGATCGAAAGGTTCCTGCATCAGTCCGGTATTGTGCTGATAACAGCCACTATAGCGTCATGCTCCATTCATCTGTTGCCTTTATTTATACCGGGCCTTAGCTGGGAAGGTGGTTTTGCTCATCTCCTTACTTTTTTATGCGGATTCCTTCCTGCCCTGGGTGCTGCGCTGGCAGGGATTAACAATCAGGGGGAATTCAAGCGTCTGACCAAAACATCCGAATCCATGCAACGGGCATACATTGAACTATCTGATGAACTGATGGAAATCCGACAGAAACTGCAAACCTCAGATGGGAAAGCCGTGATTCCCTTATTCCCTCTGATAAAGGATCTGGCTCACCGGGTTTCGCACCTGATGATTGAAGAACTCAGCGATTGGCGCATCACTTACCATAACCGGCCGCCGACACTGCCGACGTGATAAATCCCAAACAGAACTCTTGAATTAGCAGGTCAACAAATCGGCTTACCTTTGTTGATGGAAAGGTGATTTGAAGTAAAAATTTAGAGATTCAAAACTGGTCCTCGAATCTCTACCTTCAAAATTCCTAACCCTTCTACTTCTTTTGATATCCCAATACCTCCTCAACGGTTAGCCCGGCAACAGGCTGAAATGCCAGAGAAGCAGCATATTGCCGCAAACTCATCAGCAACTGCCGCGCAGCAGGCCTCTTATCTAAATTGCGTAAAAGATCGGCCCCGGTGATAATAAGTTTACCCTTGCCTACTTTGGCCTCGATAACCAGTCCCAGACTCCGGTTGGTGAACCAGTCGTCAATGATCCGGACAATCGGCTGCGGAGCCGGATTAATTCCATCGAGAATGAGAGGCTTGGCCTGCGATAAAATGTCCCACCACTGGAAAGTGCTGTAATATTCTGTAGGAAAGTTCTTTAATGCCGGATGCTCAGGGTTGCACAGGATGCCAAGGGTGTGCGGTGCCTGGCCCCTTGTCCACGCTGTATTCCAGAAGATGCTTGAGAATCCGAGAGCGATATTGCCTCCTTTATCCGGGGCAACTCCATCCGGGCCCAGGCTGAGAATTGCCGATCCACCCTCATCGAGTAACTTTTTCAACCGAGGGGTGACCGAAGTAAATACGGGAACGGCTGATTTTGCGGCAGGAGCAGAATCAGAAGATATTGCGGCAGCAGTGTTAGTAGCAGATGTAAGCGGATACACCCAGAAATCCCACCGGTTCATTCTGTTGCCGACACTTGTTTCCAGTGTATACTTAGATGCTTTTGTTATTCCGGATAACGGCCATTCAATCTTACCCACAACCGTATTGGTTCCTGTTGGTACTGAAGCCGCCGACCACGTGTCTTCCCTTTCTACTTGACCTTCAGAATTCAAAATTCTGATTGGTCCTGAGACTTCCTGCAGGGCCCCGGGTCCATAATTGGCCACCTCAATATCTGCTTTAAATATCTCATTGGAATTCAGGACCAGTTTTTCCATCCTGGCAAGTGGTACTACCGGGTTGCAAAACAGGCTGTATTCTTCCGGAGTGATATATCCTTTTTGCTCCCAGAAAGGATTCAGTACCCCAACCAGTGCGGTACCCTGACCCGGAAAATCATGCAGATCGAGTAACTCAAACCCCGCCATGCCCGGTGTTCGCAGAGCTGCTTCAATATCAGCCTTATAGCAGAGAGCCTGAAGCTTACCCGATGCCAGCAGGAATGAATCTGCCAAATGGCCGAGTTTATTGGCTTCGAGTGTCTCTTTGAAAATCTCGAAGTTTTTGGCTTTCAACACACCGGTATATTGAGCGATCTCTTTAAAATCAGGATATACGCACCACTGGCCGATCTCATGGCTCACCACGGGCTTTCCCGGAAAATCCTTCGCGATAATATCCCGGAAATCATAACTCGTGGAGGGTGCCTGTGCATTAATAATGGTGTTCAATCCTGATCCCCATCCCTGTATCCGGGGGTTAGCCGTGCTGTAGAAATCAAGCGATGGAACAGTGGGCCATCCTGATCCGGAGGTGTATACCCTCCGTTTATCCTTGTTTTTCCAATAAGACACAAATTTCTCGAGGAAGTCAACCTGGTTACTGCCGCCGGGTTCATTGCCGTATGACATCATCACAAAGGAGGGATGATTGCCGTAATCATTCACAATACGTTCACTTTCAGCGTAGAGCCATTCGTCGAAGGTGTTGCCGGTGCCTACACTGGTCCAGGCACCGCACTCTACATACAGGTAAATCCCTTCGATATCCGCTGCAATAAAGGCGGCTTCGGGCGGGCACCAGGAGTGGAACCGCATGTGGTTGAGACCATGGGCCTTGATGATTTTATAGATCCGCTGCCACTCTTCCACCTTCAGGGCAGGATAACCGGTTTTCGGAAAGATGGCGCATTCCAGCGTGCCGCGGAGGAACGTGGGGCGGCCATTGATGGCGAGCCGGCTCCCCTGAGCCTTGAAATCACGCATCCCGAAAAGGATATTGGAAACCTGAACATCGCTGGTTTTTTTCATCGTCAAAGCGATCTTCATCTCATACAGATTTGGAGAAAATTCATCCCAGAATTTACAATCGTCACCCATCGGATAAAACAGCTCGAAGGCCTCGCTGCCTGCCGGAATCTCTTTTTGCATTTTGACAGGACTGAAGGAATTACCGGCTGTCCCATAAGGTTTTACCCCCACTTCAAGAGATATCTCTTCGGTATTGGCCAAACTGTTTTCAATCCCTCCAACTATCTTAACGATATGGTTCCCGATATCCGGATAGAGTTTAATTGTTCCCAGACTGACGACCGGAATGGCCTCGACGGTCATTTTTCCCACGATTCCGTTCCAGTTCGACTGGGTATGGTCGGATACGCTGTGTGCATTTTCACCAACATTCACGATCATCCGGTTATCGATCCGGATGGTCAGCAAATGCGATCCGGGCCTGGCCAGCTTTGTCAGATCATACCGATGGGCAGTGGCCAGGCTGTTCAGTTTGCCTGCAAATTCTCCATCAATCCAGATGGATGATTCCCAATGGCATCGTTCGAGGGTAAGGATAATTCGCTGACCCTTCCAGGACGACGGGATTTTGATCTCCCGCTGGTACCAGGCTGCTCCCACGTAGTAAAACTCAGGCTGAAGCCAGAATGGTATCTTGATATTACCCGGCTTGCGGTATTTCTCATACTTATCAGCCGTATACCAGGATTGATCCACCACCTGGCCGGTCCATTTTGTTTTGACACCTACCGGGAATCCTTTGCCATTTTCGGCCAGGGAACCCGGCAGGTGAAGGGTATCCATGGGAAACGATTCGGTAAACCACTTTTGGGCGATGCCCTCGTCCAACGAATCGATGCGGTATTTCCACGAACCGGAGAGGTCCCGCTGGTAAGTGGTCGGCTGGCAGGAGGTGAGGAACGTGAGGAACGTTAAGGACGTGAGGACGTTAAGGAGGTGAAGAGGGGGTTTCATGGGGGTTTGTGCTAAGGGTTAGAGGTCCCCGCTTTCGCGGGGATGACAGAAAAGGTTTACGTGCAGCGTCAAGGGGTCCCCGCTTTCGCGGGGATGACAGAAAAAGTGTGTTAATGTGCAAATCAATTGTGAACTATTGTGACTATTGTGGTAAAATTTCAGCCGGTTAAACCATTGCGCTAATTTATTCATTATTATTTAACCGGATAATTGCGGGAAGATCAACTTCCCCGGGGTTGAATAATGGGAATCCTGGTGAGACAAAATATATTTTGTTAAGGCAATGGGTTAAGTCAATGATTGTGTTGTAACTTTATAGAGGACAAAACTTAACACAAAATCCTTGCCTCATGAAAAGAACAAATCTCCTATTGCTTTTCACCTGCTGTTGCATGATGGGCATAGGACAAAACATAAGTCTCACCTTCACCGGTACAGGAGCAGTCTCCCAGGTCGGGAGCATAACGGCCACTAATCTGAGAATAAATCAGAGCGTTACTTTTCCGGGCGATGAAACGCTTATTTTGTCCGTTAACATAGGCGTTCCGGAGATACCAGAACCAGCTGGAAATGGTATCTTTTTTCCAAATCCGTTTTCGGGCAGGACCACATTCACCGCGAGCATTCAGGATCCTCAAACGATTAATATGAGGGTCCAGAACCTGTTGGGTCAGGTGGTGTACAAATCCAAACTTTAGTTCAGCCGGGTGAAAATGATTTTTCCCTGGCGGTTGCCACTGCCGGTATCTATCTCGTGAGCCTGATCACTGAACAGGGTACAACCGGTTATAAAGTCATTTGCACCGAAGCCGCCGAACCCGAAAACCGGATCCGCTACATAGGCTGCACATCAACAGACCTTAACAACAGCATCAATTCTTTTTCCCCGGGCCTGAAATCCACCTCATCCGGCTACTTTCTCAATTATACCCCGGGTAACATTATGCTATACCGGTGCAGTAGCGGGGTTTATACAACGATTATGGCCGACTCACCGGCCGTTTCAAAGAATTATGAGGTTGATTTTAGTGCGTGTGTCGACCTGGCCGGGAAAAACTATTCCACGATTAAAATCGGTGACCGAACCTGGATGGCTGAAAACCTGGCTTTTCTGCCGGCAGTCGGCCCTTCCAATACTGGCTCTGAAACGATAAATCACTTTTATGTATACGGTTATGAGGGTACCAGTGTTAATACCGCCAGGGCCCAATCCAATTATGCCACTTACGGAGCGCTGTACAACTGGCCCGCAGCCATGGCATCCTGTCCAACGGGATGGCATTTGCCGAGCGATGCGGAATGGACCTCATTAACCGATTACCTCACCAATAACGGATATGGTTATGAAGGCAGCGGAAGCGATATAGGCAGGTCCATGGCCTCCTCCTCCGGTTGGAACTATTCATCTGTGGCAGGAACGATCGGGAATGATCAGTCCGGCAACAACCGAAGCGGATTCTCGGGACTTCCGGGCGGCACTCGATACTACGATGGGGGCTTCCGCAGTCTTGGCGATGCTGCAGTCTTCTGGTCGTCCACAGATTAGGATTCAGTGCACTCATGGAACAGGTGCCTTGTAAATATTCAGGATGGAGTGATCAGGGCTTACGATCCCAAGAGGTGCGGCCACTCCGTCCGCTGCCTGAGAAATTACATCAATGTGGTGATACCCACGGTTACCACCACTGCCATCTCGGCTATCACCCGGACCAGTGCCACCGGTGGGGAAAATGTCACCAGCGACGGGGGTGCTACAGTTACCGCTCGTGGTGTCTGCTGGTCAACTTCTCCAAATCCCACTATTGCTAACAATCCCACCTTTAATGGGTCGGGAACGGGAATTTTCACCAGCAGCTTGACCGGCCTGACAATTAATACTACCTATTACGTCAGGGCATACGCTACCAACAGTGCCGGGACCGGTTATGGCCAACAGGTTCAATTTGAGACCAGTGAGGGAAATACAGGCACCTTTACGGATTCCCGGGATAACATGACCTATTCGTGGGTAAAAATCGGTACACAAACCTGGATGTCCCGGAACCTGGCTTATCTACCAGCAGTGAGTCCATCTGCCACCGGGTCGGAAACCGGTATCAACTATTATGTTTATGGTTATGAAGGTACCAATGTAAGTGCAGCAAGAGCCATTGCCAATTATTCCACCTACGGGGCGCTGTACAACTGGCCGGCAGCATTAACTGCCTGCCCATCAGGCTGGCATCTGCCAAACGATGCGGAATGGACCACATTAACAGATTACCTTACTAATAACGGATATGGTTATGGAGGCAGCGGTAGTGATATAGGTAAGTCCATGGCTGCCGCATCGGGCTGGACTTCCTCCTCCACTGCCGGACAAGTTGGAAACGACCAGGCAAGCAACAACAGTAGCGGCTTTACGGCTCTTCCGGGCGGCTACCGCGGCCACGATGGGGGCTTCTACTACCTTGGCTATTACGCCAACTTCTGGTCGGCCTCTGAGCGCGATGCGTCGTACGCCTGGTGCCGAAGCCTGTACTACAGCACCGACGGAGTGCTCCAGAGCCTCAACTACCGCAGGTACGGTTTCTCGGTCCGCTGCTTGCAGAACTAGCGAAGCGTGGATTTGTGTGTGGGAAGCGCCGGCGGGTTAGTTTTATTTTTGGGGCATTGTCGCCGCCTGCGAAGCGAGCGGCGGGGAAGCAGGGAAAGTGACGAGTGACGAGTGACGAGTGATGTCGAAAACATGAAATGATCCAGAACCACGCTGGTGAACGGTGCAGTGACGCATAATTGCGTCCATTTTCCCGTCCCCCATGGTGTCGTTGACTCCTATTTCCTGTTTTCGTCGATGGGACACCTAAATTGAAAGTTCATACAGCCCCGGATGGGGCTTGATATAATAACGGTGGGTGCAGCCCATCGAAGAGGAACAAGAATCTGGCAAAAAGCCCTGAAAGGGCGTAATTGATTACGCCCTTTCAGGGCTTAAGAGCTTTTCGTTGACCGGATGCACAGGGCTTCACCCAGTGTTAGCCGATTACGCCCTTTCAGGGCTTAAGCCCATTTAGTATTCCAGTTCTCAGTTATTATCGCACTGAGAAACCCGGAATGAAAATTTAAGGTCGCAAATATGCGTCCCTACTTCATGTTTTCAGGGTTCCTCCAATTTCTCAACCTCTTCAGCTGGCAAACCCGTTTCTTTGACAATCTCACTAAGGGTGGCACCGTATTTTTTCATTTGCCTGGCTAACTTAATAGCAAAAACTTCCTTTTGCTTGTTTGCTTCTTGTTCTCGTTCTTCTGCTGCCTCTTTTTGGCCGAGGGCTTCGGTTATTTGCCTGAGGTGCCTTGCTGCCTGCTCTTCGAAAATGAAATCCAGTTGTTCTTCGGCTTCCAGATGGCGGCGGAAATCATCGTCCATAAGCGGCCCCTGCAGGTATCTGGCAATATCTTCAAACTCCTCAGAAATGTTTTGCAGGTCTAATATGAACTCCTGATCAGCACACCAGGCCTGATTGAACAGCACGAGAAACTTCTCCAGCCGGGTCAGCCGTTTTTCAGGCAAGCGCAGCACCTGGATTATGTGCGCCTGATGGGTGAGATGCTCAATGAAAAAACTGGTAACATTCAGCTTTTCCTTGCTGACCGAGTTGATGACATCGCGGTTAACCGTGACTGCCAGGTACGGCAAGTCATCCAGATTGTAACCCAGGATGTAAATGGCGATTATCGGATAGATGGATTGGTATTCAGATGGTTTTTTTTCTTCAACGACTGACTTTTCCGCCTCATCTTTTTTCTTTTCCAGGTAGCTGGCGCCAAGGTAATTCCGGAACCGCCGGATATCCGTTTGGAACTTCGACTTTTGCAGTTCAATCAGCACCGTTTTTTTGCTGCCGTCGGCTTCCCTGATAACAGCCTTAAAATCGAGCCGGAACATGACCAGCCCCCTTATTTGATCCGGCACCATGGTTTCCTGCTGACACAGTGCAACTTCTGTAACCTCCACATCTAAAATGACCGACAATACCTTTTTGGCTAACTTGTTGTTTTCCATCAAATACTTGAAGGCCTTGTCGTACAGCGGATTGATTATTTTCATGGCAGATAGTCTTACTGCAAAGATAGTGTTTAAAGAGGGCGAAATTGCAAAACTTATCCACGCAATTATGCGTTCCTACAAACCCGATCCAGCCTGTTCGTCCAATAGCCAGATGACGCTTCCCCCGGTAGGATCAACCCGCGATGCCGGCAATTCCTCCCACCCTTCCTTCTTTTGTAATATCTGTGCAACTTTCTCCGCTTTGCCGGTACCGGTTACCAAAAAGCAAACCTCTTTGGCATTATTGATTAATTTTCCGGTGGCAGTTATTCTTATTTGTTTTGTTACCGGGTGCTCACTGATTTCAAATAGTTTATCTGAATTAAATATATCGATATTATATGGAAATATTGAAGCGGTATGGCCGTCGTCCCCTAATCCGAGCATTATCAAATCAAACCGGGGAATATTATTTATTTCCGGAATTTTTTTCAGGACTAATTCTGAATATCTTTTTGCTTCTTCTACCGGATTACTTTCTCCTTTGATACGGTAAATATTTAATTCAGGAATATCAATGTTGTTTAATAATATTTCATAAGCCATCCGGTAATTACTTTCTTTATCGAATGGAGGAACGCATCTTTCATCTCCCCAGAATATCAATAATTTAGACCAATCTATTTTACTTTTATATTTTTCGGCAAGTAATTTAAAAATTGCTTTTGGGGTAGAACCTCCTGATAAGGCAATGGAGAATAACTGATCGTGAGATTTGTTAATTAATTGATCCGAAATGTTTGAAATAAAATAATCGGTTAATTGATCAATAGTTGAAAATATTTTAATTACGGGTTCCATTCTTATAATTCACAATAGATTCCGTCATCCGATAAATTTTTACAGGGATACCGCCAGGTAATGTCTTTTTCATCAATTAAATCGTCAGCTCTTTGGGGTCCCCAGGTGCCGGCCGGATATCCGTAAACCGGCATGCACGGGTTATTCTTCCATTCATTTAAAACTGGATCAAGAAATTCCCAGGCAGCCATAACAGCATCGCCCCGGGCAAAAAGTGTGGAATCGCCGGTCATGCTGTCTAAAAGCAACCTTTCATAGGCTGCAGGAATTCTTTCAATGGATAAATCGGAATAATGAAAATCCATGTTAACATTCTGGACATCGAAACCGGCTCCTGGCGTTTTCATGCCGAACTTCAGCAAAATGCCTTCATCAGGTTGTATCCTGATCACCAGCTGATTGTGAGACTCGCCTTTTGATTTATCAGTAAAGAGGTAATGAGGAGTCGGCTTAAAATGAATGACTGCTTCGGTTACCCGGGTGGGCAATCGCTTGCCGGTACGGATATAAAACGGAACCCCGCCCCAGCGCCAGTTATCAATATAAAATTTCAGGGCTGCAAAGGTTTCAGTTTTGGAATCAGGGTTCACACCTTCTTCTTCCCGGTATCCATTTATTTTTTCTCCTTTGATGGTGGCTCCGATATATTGGCCCCGTATAGCCGATTTGATTACATCTTCTGTGGTATACGGACGGATGGACTGAAGAACTTTCACCGTTTCATTACGGATGGCATCGGAATTCATCGAGGCCGGTGGTTCCATGGCGATGAGCCCGACAATCTGCAGCAAATGATTCTGAATCATATCACGCAAAGCCCCTGATCCTTCATAATAACCGCCGCGTTTTTCCACTCCGAGGCTTTCTGCCGAGGTTATCTCCACATGATGAACATAATTGCGGTTCCATAACGGCTCGAATATCCC
>JAPLDV010000432.1 GCA_026391235.1 Bacteroidia bacterium
TTATAAACCGCAGGAAAAATATGCATCCACAATCTTTATCGTTTCAGGGATAACCGGAATCAACCATATTAAAGAGAATGACATTATTCAGCTATTGAGTAATAATCAACACCGGGTGGTAGTCATCCACCCCCGCGGGACGGGCTATTCTGATGGTAAACGCGGTGACTTGACGGATTTCACAGATTTCATCAATGACTATGTTGAGGTCATCACCCAGGATCCTGACTATATTTCAAAACACCGCAAAATACTGCTTTTTGGCCATAGCATGTCAACGGCAGTTGCATTGGCAGTTGCAGCGAAAATGGAAAATGTGGGTGGTGTGATTCTGGTAAATCCACCTTACCTGTTGAAAAAGGCAAAAGGTATGTCCCCAAATTTTGGCCAATATCTGAAGTATGCTTTCTATTATATTTTTGCCAGGCATACGCCGATCGTCAATATGGCGGGAGATCCGTCCAAAATTGATAACGAGGACGACAGAAAGGAATCTGAATCAAGAGTTAACGATCCATTATTGGTAAAGTATTTCAGCATGTATTGCATGATTAAATCAAGAAAATTAATGGATTCCATGGTTGATTATTGCAAAATGGCAGAATATCCACTATTGCTGATTTATGGAGTGAACGACAATATCGTTGATAAAAAGGGGTGTGATATTCTATTTTCCGCCTGGAAGTCGGAGAAGAAAAAGTTCGTATCAGTGACTGAGGGCGGACATGGCAAATCAACTGTTATTCACTCGAAAGAAACAATTTGCAGATGGATTGATAAAAACCGATAGTATAAATCCCGGACCAGGATTTGCTTCGCTTAGGATCAGCCCGGAGCCAGTGAACACCTCAGCGGATTGGTGATCAATAAGCTGGGTCAAAACCCGCTATCGGGAGATATCTTCATTTTTATTAACCGGACCCGGACCCTGGTTAAGATATTAGTGTGGGACCAGACCGGTTTTGCAGCTGGCGCAAACCGCGAAGTCATCGAGAACGGAGCGGTGATGATGGGCCGGGACCTCAATTTCATTATCGGGGAAACCATTGCCGGCATGAAGACTGTGGCGGCAGCGATCGGCCTGGCGGGAGACTGAGAACTGAATGGACCGGGGGCGTCACCTAAAGGAGTCACCTATGAATACTCCAGATGGATCATCCATAAAGACGATTTGGGGGTCCCAAAGCTTCTCCTTACATTTCAGGGATGAATGGTTTAATAACGAATGCGATAAACCTGTTTTTTTCGGTTTCAAAAAATCCTTAACACCATGAAAAAACGCTCCATCATACTTCCGATTCTTATAGGCTTCTTTTTCATGGTGGCAACTTCTGAGGCTTCCTCACAGGACACAAAAGTAAGCCTTGACCAGACCCATGTGAAATGGCTTGACTCAAAATTCGTCGGCGACAAATTTCTGATTCAATGCTACATACCAGATCAAAAAATTGTTACAGCTGACTCATTGCCTATAATATTTTTTCTTGATTCTGATATGTCATTTGGATTAGCTTATGATGTCGTGAGGTGGCTTAGATGGGGAAAAGAGATTCCGCCGGTTGCCATAGTTGGAATTTCGTACGGGATGGGACAAAGCGATTGGTGGCAAAAAAGGTCACGAGATTATACCCTCTGTAAGGATCAGACAAGAATCTGGGGTGATTGGCCACTAGCTGGTGGTGCTGAGAACTTTAAACAATTTCTTGAGATCGAACTATTCAAATTTTTGAAAGATGAATATAATTTGCATGGTGACAGCAAAACAATTGTTGGATTATCCCTTGGAGGGCTTCTCTGTACAGATATCTTACTTTCAAAGCCTGATCTGTTTGATAATTATATCATTTTAGGGCCAGCCCTACTGTGGAATGACAAAGAGATTTTCAAAAAAGAAGCCCTGTATTTTAAGACTCATGAAATTCTTACTGCCAATGTTTTTACTGCAATCGGAAATCTTGACAACAAGGACGTTACTGAACCGTGGGTAGAATTCAATCAGCAGATAGAATCACGTCATTACAATGGTTTGACCTTAAATAAATGGATTATTGAGAACGAGACTCATTTGTCGATGTTGCCTTCCGGGCTTACCCGTGGATTGAAAACTGTTTTAAACAAGTAATTGGACAAGATGTAACACCACCCACACCCGTCCAAAACAGGGATAAATTCCGAGAACCCTAAAAGTGCAATCCTTTTGGCAAACCATAATGGACTGCTCAATAACGCAGTATTATCTACATTTGCTAAACGAATGGAAATCATGAAACCAATTAAAGGTTACTTTTCACTGGTGCTGACAGTGCTGCTCTTCATCGCGGCCATGGCAGCTGGCTCGGGCCAGGTGGTTGATAAAACAAACCATATTGTGAAGGTCTCGAACAAGCCGTTGCACCCGGGGCGTATCAACCCCATGATCTATGGCGGGTTCATCGAACTGCTCGACGATCTTGTCCCGGGAATGCGGGCCGAGATGCTTAACGACCGGAACTTCGAGGGCGTTGAAAAAGCCAGCTGGTGGTGCTATTATACCGGTGAGCCGAATTGCTGTGATCGGGAGTGGATCAAGTCTGCAACCTGGAGCTTCGATACGATAGAACCATTCAACGGCGCCCAATCGGCCAGACTGACCTCCCGGAACAGGGAGGGCGCCATACTCACTCAATCCGGTCTTGCCGTTAAAAAGGGAATGAAGTACCTCTTCGAAGGTTACTTTAAAGCGGATGCCCCCGACCTGCAGCCAAAAGTCACGCTCGAAGTTCTGCATCCGGACGGAACCCGGATGATACTAGGATCGGCAAAGTTATCGGGGCTCACAACCGGGTGGGCCAAACAAAAATGTGAGATCATCTCTTCAGGAACGACCGATCGGGCAGTATTCCGGCTGGAAGTCAATGGTTCGGGCAGCATTTGGGCGGATAAGGTTTCCCTGATGTCCGATGACAACCTGATGGGCTGGAGAAGGGATGTCACAATGGCGGTTAAAGATGCCCGTCCGTCGGTTATCCGGTGGGGCGGGTCGGTCGTCGATCCCGGTGGCTACAAATGGAAAAATGGCATTGGGAACCGCGACCTGCGGGTACCGTTCAAAAACTCGCCCTGGGGCCGGATCGACCCGAACGATGTAGGGCTGGATGAGTTCCTTCAATTCTGCAGACTGGTCGATGCCGAGCCGCTGATCTGCGTCAGTTTCTTGGATGGCCCGGAGAGTGCCCGGGACATGGTCAACTATTGCAACGGCGGGCCCGACACCGAATGGGGCAGGAAACGGGCGGCCAACGGGCACCAGGAGCCATATGGTGTAAAGTACTGGCAGATCGGTAACGAACTCGGTGATAAAGAATACATAACAGCCAGCACCGCCTACTGCCGGGCGATTAAGGAAACAGATCCGAAGGCGAAAGTCCTGTCGTCTTTCCCTACCCCTGAACTGCTGGCTGCGTCAGGAAAGTATCTGGATTATGTGTGCCCGCATCACTATTCCCCGGACCTGGCCGGGCATGAAGCCGATTTCAATGAGATTGCCAAAGCGCTCAGGGATGCATCACTTGGCCATGAGGTAAAGATCGGCGTCACGGAATGGAACAACACAGCCGGATCGTGGGGGCAGGGACGGGGCATGCTTATGTCGCTGAGTACGGGGCTCTATACGGGGAGGTACCTGAACCTGCTGCAGAAGTATTCCAATGTTGTAGGTCTTGCCTGCAGATCGAATATGACCAACAGTTATTGCAGCGGGATGATACAGACAAATCCCGGGGGATTATACCTTACAGCCGCCTATTATGTGATGAAACTCTACGCGGAACACTCAAAACCGATACCTGTCATGCTCGAAGGAGCGCCGGAAGGAGTGGATATTTCAGCCTGCTCTTCTGATGACAAAACCAGGGTCTGCATCTTCGCGGTAAACACAACTGATCAGCCCGTTCCTATCCGGCTCGACCTGACCGATTACGGCCCGGGCTTCCAGCCGGCCGGAGGCGAGGTTTTCTGTGATACACAGGACAGGAGACAGCCTGATCTGATGAACCACTTCGATGCACCGGATCGCATATGCACGGTAGGCCTGGCGCTACCAGAGAGCGGATTGACGCTTCCTGCGCTTTCCATTGTGGCAATCGAATGTTCGAAAAGATAGGAATGGACAAGCTGCTTAAGGTCGGCGACCGTTGACTCACAGAACATAAGGGAAAATGGCTTTTCGCCAGGCCGGGTAATTCCCGAAATGTTCCTTATACCATTTGTGATGGGAAAGAGCCCGTGGAATAAGATTGGCTACTGTCCATGCCAAAAACGAAACAGCAGCCAGGTTCCAGCACATGATCGCAAAACCTGTCCACTCAATAATTTCCCCTAAATGATTGGGGCAGCTTACAAAACTAAATAATCCTCCTTCGGGAATCTTATAACCGGTTTCGCCCGGCCGGCGCAGGTGAATCAATCGGTTGTCATAATCCCAGTTGATATAAAGTCCCCAGGCGAACAGAACCGCACCGATGATAAATCTTGCCCCAATCAACTCATCTACTGTGTATTGTGCATAGTTGGCAAAAAAATATCCGATCAGGGATCCGTTGACCAGATTGAAAAATATGGCCAAAACAATGATCAGCAAAGGCATTTTCTTGGCTCTTGTCCGGAGACGCATAGGAAAAACAAACGTCCGGTTCAGGTAATGAAACAGATAAAGTGAGATCAACGTCCACGACATTGCATTTTGCCTGGAGACGCTTATAAAAACAAAGTACAACAGCAAAATCATCCCGGGTGCTTCCATCAATACCCACCC
>JAPLDV010000257.1 GCA_026391235.1 Bacteroidia bacterium
GATGCAGTACCTGCCGGTCAAGAGGTGCAATGCTGGCTGCCATTTCCCAGGGAATCGCCGCCTCGCCAAAAGAATGTCAGGCTCATATCAACAAGTCCTGAAACCATGGTGCGCTCAGCAGGTGATTGTTTGCATTCCTCACTCTTTGCCGTCAAAAAGGCTGTTGCCGGCATGCCGACTATTTTCAAATACCAGGCCTCTTTTGAGATATCGGGGCAATGGTTCAGCCCGGAAACACTGCAAGCCGGAGTGACAGGCAAAGTCCCCGCTGATCTCCTGCCATTTACCGTTGAAGAACCTCCGCATGTCAGGTTCACTCAATCAGTCAGGCATTTAGCCGACAGCCTTGCAGGAACGGAAACGGATCCGTATAAAATTGTTCATGCTTACTACTACTGGATCAATAAGAATATTCCCTGGGCCTCGGCACTTGAATATTCCACTTTTGAATGCATTCCGGATTATGTGATCAGTCAGGGACATGGCGACTGCGGGATGGTAACATTCCTCCTGATGTCGATGGCCAGGTACAAAGGAATACCGGCCCGCTGGCAAAGCGGATGGATGTTGCATCCCGGAGAAGAAAACCTGCACGATTGGTGTGAACTTTGGTTCGCCAAAACCGGCTGGGTTCCGGTTGACATGTCATTCGGCCTGCAAAAGTCGGAAGATCTGATATTAAAAGAGTTTTATCTTTCCGGCATCGATTCGTACCGGATGATCGTTAACGACGGCTTTGCTGAGGAATTTAACCCTCCCAAGAAATTTTACAGATCTGAACCATTTGATTTTCAAAGAGGTGAAGTTGAATGGTCAAAAGGCAACCTATATTTTAACCAATGGGATTATAATCTAAATGTGGTATCAATTGCAAAAAAGAATCAGTAATTCCGGGATTTTACTATTGATCCTTGGAATAGTATTGTCGTGCAAGCCTGCACGCAATGATCTTGAAGGCTACTTATTCAGGCGACGGAATTCTTCTTAAAGGAAAAACAACCAATCCGGAAGCCCTGGACAAGCTCGAAATTCAATTAAAAAATCAAAAAGTAAATTATACCGATAGCATTATCAGGCTCCCGGATCCCGCATTAAAGGGAAAAACCTGGGGTCTCGTGACGCTGTCTGTAGCCAATCTCAGATGCAATCCGGCTCATTCAGCCGAGATGGCAACGCAAGCTTTGATGGGTACACCGGTAAAGGTTCTTCAGGAGGAGAAAGGCTGGTTCCTGGTACAAACACCGGATCAGTATATTGCCTGGACCGAATCAGCCGGCATCGCGCAATTGACCGAATCCGAACTGCAACGGTGGAAAGCATCGGAAAGATTAATATTCCTGGCCGACAACGGTTTGATTGTCAATGCCCCAGATAAAAGTTCCAATCCGGTATCAGATATTGTTATGGGTGGAATCCTGGCTGTCGAAACTGTGGAGAAGAACGCGGTTCGTATTATACGGTTGAATTGCCGGATGTCCGAAAAGGGTTTATCAGCAGTGCGGATTGCATGAATTTTAAAAAGTGGGCACTGATTGTTGCGCCAGATTCAGCGGCCTTGCTAAAATGTGCCTTAAATCTGATGGGCAGGCCATATTTATGGGGCGGAACTTCCATCAAGGCTTTTGATTGCAGTGGCTTTACCAAAAGCATTTACATGGCGGGCGGACTGATACTCTCACGTGATGCTTCGCAGCAGGTGCTGCAGGGTTCTGAAGTCCCCGGGGATGCCATCTGGCAAAATTTGAAATTCGGAGATCTCCTGTTCTTCGGTCGAAAAGCAACAGAGGCATTATCCGAAAGAGCTTCACATGTGGGGATGTATGTTGGTGATTCTGAATTTATTCACTGCTCGGGATTAGTGAAGGTGAATAGCCTGGATTCAACGCAGGCCAATTTCAAACCTTATTATCATACTAATTTACTGCATGTTAAAAGGATTATCGGCACCCAGGACCTGCCTGCCAGCTTTAAATCGCATCCGTGGTATAACTAAGAGAACCACGGAGGCACAGAGAACATGGAGAAACACGGAGAAAAAGGTTAAACTCTGTGGAACTCCGTGATCTCTGTGTCTCCGTAGTAAAAAATTAAATATCGATGAAAACAACGAGGCGAAATTTCATAGCACTGGGCGGGATAGCAGCAGCAGGTCTGTCGTTAGGCAAGAGTGCCATGGCCGGGTCGGGTTATACGCTGAAGCCATCCAACGGTAAAATCAAATTGTTTTTTGAGCCCTATAACCTTGCTCTGAAGCATGTTTTTACCATTGCCGGCTCCTCGAGAACCAGCACCCCGGTGATGCTCACAAGGATTGAATATGATGGCATAACGGGCTTTGGCGAGGCTTCCATGCCCCCCTACCTCGGTGAATCCCAGGAAACAGCCTCCCGCTTCCTGTCGAAAGTCGATCTGTCCCCGTTTAATGATCCCTTCCATATTGAGGATATCCTCGACTACGTTGACCAAATTGATGAAGGCAACCGTGCGGCTAAAGCTTCAGTGGATATTGCCCTTCATGATCTCGTTGGCAAACTGATCGGACAGCCCTGGCATCGGCTCTGGGGTTTAAATCCGGATCTGACACCGAATACCTCCTTCACCATCGGGATCGATACTGCAGAGGTGGTTAAGCAGAAAGTTGCTGAGGC
>JAPLDV010000093.1 GCA_026391235.1 Bacteroidia bacterium
ACGCCATCGAAATAGTCATCAAGTGACCAGCATAAAGCATTTCTTTTGCCAGTGTTACGATCTCTTGTTGATCGGGATAGATGTTAACCCATTGGGTAAAATACTCTCCGGCCTTCCGTTTGCCCATCTTTTCATTCACTAATCCTAAATGATACAGGGCTTTAGCAGCTGCCGGCCGATCATCGGGATACTTTTTAAGGATATCCAGATAAAGCTCGATGGCTTTATCAAGGTTACCCGAAACTTCTTCTTCATAGATTGCGGAGGAAAGCAATACTGATGCCTTGTTGTCCTGGGCGGTAAGGGGTCCGGCCAGGAGCAGGAGGGCAAGGGCAACGAGCAGCAGGATTTTCATAGGGTGGATTATTGCCTGATAAAGGTACCAATTGTCAGGGTGAGTTCTGTCAAGACCGGGTTAAGTTTGGTTAAGATTGTGTGAAGAAACGGGGGAGGGTTGCGGTGATTGTTGTGATGGTTAAATCCATCCGGCATGTAATAATTGCAATGAAATTTCCTGTTAGTGGTCAGGAATGCATCTATATCATGAAAAAACCAAAAAATGAACAGATGCTGGTTGTGGTATTGGCAGGCATTCAATCAGAAAACTAATGACCAGGATTTGGAAATTGTTACCTAATTAGCTAACTTTGCAAGGAAAGAAAAATCGTAAGAGAATTATTCTATTACAGGGACTATTATTTGAATTTCTTTTCGGCTCTGACACCTGATGTTAAAAGAAAGTTCAACTGGACTCTGAAATTGGTAGCTACAGTCGAAAGAGGTTTCCGAAGAGAGAAATTGAGTTGGCAGAAAAAATCAGAAAACAATATTTCGATGGAAAAAAATGTAAATAGCAATCTGACCTCTTTAGCGGACCATTTAGATCAGCAATATGGAAAGCGGGGAACAAAAACGCGGGAGGAATTCGAAGAGGGTTTCGAAGCTTTCAAGCTGGGTGCCATGTTGCAGGAACTTCGCAAAGAGCAGGGAATGACGCAAGAGCAACTTGCAGAAAAATGCGGAACAACCAAGACTTACATTTCGCGGATTGAAAATGATGCATCCGACATCCGGCTTTCAACCCTGACCAGAATTATTCGGGAAGGTTTGGGAGGGCATTTAAAACTCACGGTTGAAATGTAATATAATGTGGTAGAGACGGATAATTATCCGTCTCTACCGGATCTCCAGTTTCGATATGGCAGGTTGATGGTTGTATAGTGTACTCAGTAGATAGAATCCGGGAGCTGCCTCCTTCAGATCGAATACAAAGGTTTGGTTGCCTGCAGCACAAATCCGGTTTTCCTGGAGGATTGTCTTTCCGGTGAGAGTTTTCCCATATTTACATAACCGTAACCGCAGGATTTGTGCCATCGTTGGATCGGACGAAACAGTCTGACCGGTCGGGATAAACGTACGAAGGAGTTGTTCAGCAGGTCATCCCAGGGGGGGTGTTAAACCTGTTTTCCGTCAACTGAGTGTTTTTAAAATGCTTTTGGCCCAATTATTTACTTCGGTATAGATTTTCTCCAATTTACCGTTTACGGCTCTGAACAGAAGCTTGGGTTCGCCATATTCCACCGAGTTGTCATACACATATAGTCTATCTACAAGTGAAACGACAACGCCGCAATTAGCAATCGATTTATTGAAGCGACTAATAATTTTCGTAATAGGGACATCATGCCCGCCTTCCATCACCCGGCGGGCAATGCGGGATGCGTTAATAGAAGGGTGATCGGTGCCCACAAAAAACAACCTGATGAAATAACCCGCATCCTTTGCCCTTTTTATATAATCTATTTTGTCGGATGCTGACAAAACAGTTTCAAATAGTATTCCTTTTTTTTTTAGAAGGTACTCTTCCCTGAGCTCGGCTGCTCTGGTTACAGCTTTAAAAACGGCCTGAGGCGAATTCCAGTCACCGAATACATCCTGTGCGATATTGTCAGGATTAATGTAGACACAATCTTCAATCCATCGGTGTTCCAAAATCTTGCTTGTGACCGAAGTTTTACCTGAACCGTTGGGCCCGGCAATAATTAACAACTTTGGTTTATCGAAATTCATTTTGTCCCGGGGTTAGCTGCAATCCGTTGCTTTTGAGCTGCCTGAACCAGAAGCTGAAGTTCCTCGGAAAATTTCTCATCCGATTTCCGGGCTCTGTTTTTCGCTTCAATGGCAACCTCCTGCATCAATAAATGCAATTGTTCGTCAGTTGGTTCTGCGTCTGACGTAAACTTATAATAGATTTGCATATCCGATCGTATTTCAGAACAAAGGTAAGCTTTTTATCTTTTTAGTGTCTATATGTTTGCAGTAGCTTCAAGTGCAGATAAATGGCAGGTTAAACAGACTAAAAAGGCCCGCCAGTTTACTCCGGCAGGCCTTTGATCCCAGTGATTCAGGAATCAAGAATCAGGGACTATTCCTTGACGAATTTCCGGTTAATGATTTTATTACCGCTAGTTAACCTGACCAGATATATGCCGCTTTTCCAATGGCTTACGTCGATGGTGGTCAGGTTGGAGGTCAGTTGGCATTTATT
>JAPLDV010000779.1 GCA_026391235.1 Bacteroidia bacterium
ATAATTATGCGTCTCTACAACCCCCGGATCGTGGGACCAGGCGGAAAGCGTGGTTCCCAGGATACCCAGGCTGACCATGGCAGGTGCCGCTTCCCGGTGAATCTGAGTCGGAACCGGCATCGTCATCTGTCCGTGAGTCCAGCTATCAGGCATATCACCGCGGATGACCGGTATATTCGGATCATTTTCTTTTATGATGGCATCAGCAAAATCACACGGCCTGCCGAACCGGATCCTCACACCAGGCAATTCGCGGTGCAGCTTATCGAGCACACTGCACACGGCTTCTGGCGATGGCGGGCCTGAATTATCCCCGGTAACCTGGAAGCAGAGCCAGGTTTTGTGGTGCCATCCTTCCGGCGGAAGAGGTTCCCAGCTGTAACTGTGAAAGGCATATCCGGTGAGCAGTCGCGACCCGTCGGGTCCTTCCCACCAGAAGATTTTCGGGACATCGGGATTGGGGCTCCATGGATTAACGCCGATATGAACGAACCGGATTCCGGCATTCACCAGCAATGAAGGCAGCACCCACGCTTGTGAGGGCATGTCGGTGAGTTTGGCGTCGGCCGGCAGGGGCTGGCCGAACTTCTTGGCCAGCCGGGTTCCGCTTCCGAGTCCCCGAACCAGCTCCTCCAGATCCGCCGCTTCTGATTCAAAGGTAAAGGGCAGAGCATGCCATACGATCCGCCCGTCACGGATGGCTTTTTCAATCCGAACCCGCCTCGCGGGAGTTTGCTTGTCATCGAGGATCACCTCCATCACCCAGGCAGGCAGCACCCATACAAACCGTTCACTTTTTGGAGTGTTCAGCGTATCTTCAATCAGTTTCAAAGCTCCGTCCATCATGCCGTTTCTGTAATAATTCAGCACCTCGGGAACCGGATGTGTATAACCGATATCATTATGTGTCTTCCACACCAGGATCACCTCCTCCAATCCGGGCCATTTCGGGTTTCTGGCAATCTGCGACGTGTCGGCTTCAGCAGTGACCGAGGTTTTGCCGGTCACATGGATATCCAGGTAGCTCAGCATATTGCCGACAGCATCCTGGAATTGACTTGCCTGCATCGCTTTTCCTCCGGACAAAATCCGCTTGAATGACCCCTGGAAGGTAGCCCGCCAGGTCAACGGTTTTTCCGACTTATTGGCAAAGGTGGTTTTATATGCTGACTCATGTCGTACCGAAATCAGGCCGGTAAAAACCGGGATGTTTTCAATGGTGACCGCTGGCGTTGCCGGAGTCAGTCGCGGGCAGGTGGCGATCCGGTTGTCAGCGGCCGACGGCTCTACGCCCGCCAGGCCCCTGACAATCCCCTCAATCGCTCCGCTGGAGGCTTCAGGATACATCCGGCGCTTATCCGAATAGATTCTTTTCAGAAAATCAAATGCATAACGGTTGTATCCATACCTGTAAAAAAGCATTGGCAGGTAGGAGAGTACCTCCACCTGGGAATTCTGAAGCTGAAGCATGGATTTTTCAATACGTGCCGGCTCGGCAATCACCTGGTACCAGAGCAGGAATTCACTGTTGCTGATGCCGCCCGGATAAAATTTTTCGGTGATTTTTTTGTAGAAACCGTAATAGGCATTCTGTTCCTTGTCCCACCATAGGGAATCAATCAGTTGGCGGTACCGGCCGGCTTTTTCTTCATATGGACCGCTCATCTCCCCGCGACCGGTTGCTTTCAAAATTTTAGCATAAGTCCTGAATCCATTGTATATCATGCCGATCAGGTCGCCACTTACGGAGATGTCATCCTGCTGCTCATCATAAGAGGGAATTCCCCTTGCATAGCGGTACTTCACGGTCCCGGGTTTGAGGTTCATGAAGGCCGGCCGGTCCATGATCCGGTCGGGCTGCAGCTGCCACCGCTCAACGTACTGGTTGAGTGTCAGCTGGAAAAACCGGTCGAAGGCGGGATCCGTCAGGTAGGTTTTGTTGCCGGTCCACTCATACAGCTTGTAACAGGCATCGATTATATCAAAACTGGCGTTGAGGTTGTACCAGAAATCATCATCCGATGCATAATCCACCGGTGCCGGCTTGTTGTAGCGGTTGATCTCCCAATAAGAGCAATAATCCTTGGCTTCCGATATGTTTTCCACGAATTTCCGGAACATGTTCAGATTCTGTTTTCCCTGCCACAATATCTCATTACCAATACTTTGATGTGAAACATCCCGGATGCAGAATGCTTCGCGTTTCGGAAGGGCAGCCTCGTACCAGGGACCCACCGGGTCGTTGTCATTTCCGACATATCCATTGGAGGTTTTTTGGGCCCAGTTGAAGATATTCACCAGGGTGGTATCGGGTGAGGAAATCCGGATGCTGTCGGAGGGTTTAACTACCAGATCATTAGACAGATTCGTTTTACATGAAGGACTAAGGGCAATTCCAAGGGCGATAAAAATCCAGACAGAGTGGTGGAAAGTTTTGAGGCTTTTCAGGCTGCATTTGTGTACAGCGGAAGATTTGCCAACCTGCCTGGCTCCGCGCAGCAAGAGTGGTTTTCGGCTCACTTCGTTTTTTCAGGTTAACAAAGCCTCGTCAATCGGGCGCAATATATATGGATTTGCGTTTTTCACAGGCAAATGTATAAATAAACTATGAAAAACGAATTTCAAATGATAATAAACCGTCCGAATTAGCAGCTGAACTAAAACAATCCCGGCCATCAACAAACGCTTCGATGTTATTTTCGCAGACGAATATCCGGACATTGACGATGCAATTACCGGGAAAGGCTAAGTCTCCGCTCTCGTCCATGCATTGAAGCGTCCTCCTGGCGGCATCGATCTTCCATTCTCCGGAGAGTTATCCGGCGCAGGCAAAAAGTTGAATACTCTACACCTCCAACAGCAGTCTACTTACTGAGTTGCTCTACAATGAAGTTGCAGAGTTCTAAATCATACAAGCGAATTTTTTTTATGAGATTCCCTTTACTTGTGGGTATAATATTAGACTCACGGTTACAAATGCCGCTTCATCAGGTTAAATGAGCTTCATAGGTTTGGTTAATTAGATGTTAAGGTTGTCTGGGGATTTATTCTCAGGCAACCTTTTTTTTACAACACACTGCCGCTAAAAATGATTGAATCAAATGACACAAAATGAGCTAAAGGTGAATCCTGACTATCAGACGTTTATTGGTGATTTCCCGAAAGCATGCTTGTTATCTTTCCTGATTTAGCGCTCCAGTGATTTAATTCTGTTGAGAATGGTTTCATCAACGTTTTGGGGGAAAATATTTGGCACCCCATACCAGAAAAAAGATTCTTTCCCCTCATAATTTCCTTTCTCAATATGCATATGTGTCGGGAGGTAGCTCGAAACATCGTTGGTATATCCGGCAACCGAGATGAGTTTATCAGGCCAGAATTTTTTCGTTTCCAATCCGTATGTGGTTGTTGTTTCCCCCGAAAACCCCATGAGCTTCCAGTTTCCGATATTGATCGTATTGATATATACCGGCATTGATTTGGGCATAGTACCTTCGCTTATGTATTTAAGCATCAGATCACACCACTTCACGTTTTTTTCAGCAGAAACATCACCGGTCTTGTCAATGTTTTCTGCCCGGTATGCCATAATTTCCTCCTTAGTCCAGGGAATAACCGGGAAATTAATTGTATCGAGGAAACAGGAAATCGGTCCGCTTAATTTAGTCATGGGCCTGTTTAAAACGGCAATCACTTCATTGGCAAGCTTTTCACCGGTGATATATTCTCCATTGTCTATGGGGTTTATATCTCCTGCAGTACCTTGTAAAAACAATGAATTGGAGGTTCCGGTTCTCTCTTCAACTAATTTACGCGCCACACCCGGAAAATTTGCGCTTATCGTGTAATTCAGCGTGCCGGCAGTGCTGTGCACCGGATGGCAGGCTGCCAGGAATAAATAGCTCTCCCTGTTTGTACCGGTATACTCCACCTTGATTACGTCCACCGCTTTATCGTATAATTCAGGATGATCTGCCAGACTCCTGTTATACCCAATGTCAGCAGCACCCCTGCCAAAAGACAATTCTGCCGGAACCATTGCCAAAAGGGCATTGTCAATAGCATTCAGAATCCTGTTTTTAACTGTTGAATATAGAAAAAGACTGTCAGGTCGCTGATTCGGTTCCTGCCATGTGAGCCAATTCTGTGAAACAGGTGCAAAATGAGTATGCGATGAATTGATGAAAATGGCAGATGCCGGAATATGGTGCTTCCGATATACTTCCTGTTTTAACAACCCGACAAAAGTGTCATTTAGTCCGCAAACATCAACATTCAGAATAACAACGGTTTTTTGACCGCTCTTTATGGCCATTGCCCTGGCAGTAAGATTTCCTTCAGTGCGATGTTCCCCAAGATAAAGAACATTCTCCTTGCTGATGCCATACAGCCGACTATTCAATACGGTTATATGTTTAATCTCTTCCTTAATGGTCTGACCATTTATATAAGCTGCCTTTAACCATTTTGAATCTTTCCTCCCTGGTTCACTCTGATAAAGAACACCTTCAGCTGTAAGGGCAAAAAGCTTCCGGCTATTTGCTGCAAGACTGACGATATGATTCACCGATTCAGACTTTATCCATTCAATGGTCGATTTAGCAAGGTCAGCCAACCACATTGAACCATTTCCATCAGCCGCAAATAATGTGTTGTTTAAGACTGCGATTGAAGTTACAGTGGCATCTGCCGATCCAATCTTTTTCCATTTAATACCTCCCTGCAACTTTGTTTTAAGTAATTCTCCATTGTAATTAACAGCATACAGTTCATTATTAAAACCGGCTATCGATCTGATATTTTCAGCCTTTCCGGCTTTTCCCCAATTTGAATTATTCTCTGATGGATTCATCGAGAACAGATCACCATTGCTTATAATATATAATTTATCATTCAACCCTCCTGCGGCAGCAACTGCAGGGACAGATCCCTTTTTAATCCATTGAAGTGTAAAGCGTCCATCCCTGGGGGCACCATAACCACCCAGATGAAGGGAAATCAATGACTGGTCAGGTTCAATCCCCTCTTGTGACGTTCCTGTGAGATAACCGGACTGCGAATAAGAAAGAAAGGGGAGCAGTATTAAAACCGGCAGAAATATATAATTAATTCTCACGTTAAGAAATTTACTTAAAATTATTAATTATTAATTATTAATTACGCTTTTTTGATCTCCGCCGCATATTCCCGGATCTTCAGAATAGCCTTGGCAATCTGCTCCATATCAGTCCTGGAACCGAGCAACATAGTTTGAAAGAGCCAGACACTTTGTTCCGAGGTGAGTTTGTCATTCTGCGGGCATCGACTCCGCTCCAGCCATTGGTTCATTGTTTTCTCACCGTAGATATTCACGTAGTGTTTATTTTTAGCCAGGCCCGTTACGTAAGCATCTTTGTTCATCATGCCGTATCCGTTGGAACAGGGCACACCTTCTTTCGTAAGGGCTTCCAGAAATTTGTCGCGGCTTAGTCCTGCAAAATGAGTCTTATCGTACCGGAACATATACAAATGATAGGCACTACGGGTAGTTCCTTCGTATAGCTTTGCCGGTGTGATACCCGGAATCTCATTCAGCATCTTTGTCAGATAATTGGCGTTTTCGGTCCGGATATTTGTCTGCTCAACAACACGGGTCATTTGGGCAATCAACAAATTG
>JAPLDV010000909.1 GCA_026391235.1 Bacteroidia bacterium
AGTTTTTCGCTGATAAATAGTTTACTTCCGTCATCGGAATTTAAACTCAATGTATAAATGCCATCCGAAGGTACTTTAATAAATCCCTGATAATCAATCGAAAATTTATCATCGGACGCCTTATTGGCCATGCTAAAATCATTGGCAATTCCAGATAAATTAGGAGTCAGACCATTATAATCCGGAACCTTATCAAAATCGCCATGATATAAATTGAACAACAATCCCTGTTTTGCCTGCGGAAGCTGGCGACCCGGAACGGGGATCACCTTGCTTATTGAAAGTGATGTGCTTCCTGACATGGTTTTTCCATCCTTAAAACACGCAGCGGTTATGGTTGTTGTTTCGGTTATCTTTACGGGTCCGGTATAAATAGTTGATATAGAAGTGGGTATACTGCCATCAACGGTAAATCTGATTTCTGATAAAGATTCATTTTTCCTGATCGCAACTTCCGTTTGATCTAAAAATATTCCGGACACGGCAGAAATCTCAGGTGCATCATATATAGCCGGATCACCTTCGATGTCGAGCACGATTACTGAGTTGATGGCATCTGGCATTTTTGCAGGAATCTGTATGGTTATTCCACCGGATTCTATGGTATAGGGAAGTTCTTCCTGGTTGGCATCAGAGAGCAAATAGGTACGGATAGGTTTGTTTCCCAGGCCGGGAATAAACAGTTTCTGATCTGAAGGCCAATCAAAAACATGGAGGTATAGCCGTGTACTGCCGGTCATCTTTTTCTGGGTACACCGTCCCCACGGAAGGTTTTTAAAAGGACTGGCCTGGGTGCTGTAGATTGCTTCACCATTTGTTTTCATCCATGCGCCGATCTCCTTCAGCCGGTCGATGCTTTCCTGCGGGAACAGGCCATCAGCTGTTGGTCCGATGTTCAGCAGGTAATTACCTCCCTTGGAGGCGATATCAGCCAGCATCCGCAGTATTTGTTCGGTTGTTTTAAAATTCTTATCATTTTTATTGTACCCCCAATGGTCATTCATTGTCATGCACGACTCCCAGTCGGCACCGGGTATCCCGGTTGCAGGGATCTCTTGCTCCGGGGTTCCGAAATCCCCTGCAAACTCACCATCCTGATTCATTCCGGCCATTCCTGACCGGCCAACAGTAACCCGGTTATTGATAATGATATCCGGCTGTAAATTCCGGACGTAATTGTAGAGGTCTTTGCCGTATTCGGTGGTCCAGGTATTTTCCCATTCGCCGTCGAACCAGAGCACTCCGAGTTTTCCATACCGGGTGAGCAATTCTTTCAGCTGAGCCTTCATGTATGACCTGTAATTATCGAAGTTGGCGCCCTCGGTGGTTCTGGTCTTCTCCCAGCTTCTGCGTGGCAAATAGTCAGGATGATGCCAGTCCATGATTGAGTGGTAAAAGCAGAATGTCATCCCCTGCTTTTCGCAAGCTTTTGATAATTCTTTCAGAATGTCCCTTTTGAATGGAGTCGACATCACATCAAAGTCTGTCTGCCTGGAGTTAAAAAGCCCAAACCCATCGTGGTGTTTGGAGGTGATCACAATATATTTCATCCCTGCATCTTTAGCCATTTTAACCCAATCATCGGCATTAAACTTTACAGGATTAAACTGCCCGACAAACTTGTCATATTCTTCAAGAGGTATCCGGGCGGATTCACGGATCCATTCAGCGTGATTGGTTTGTCCTTTCCATTCGCCTGCCGGCACTGCATAAAGGCCCCAGTGAATGAACATTCCGAAACGGGCATCCCGCCACCATTCCATCCGGGCATCCTTGTCAGCTTTGGCTTCCCGGAGGTAGTCAACCGGTTTTTGCTTGCAGCTGATGAATAACACTACCACTAATAAAACAGGTAAAAATCTGAATTTCATATCAATTGAATTAAGTACTAGATTATCCAAAATTAGCCATTTCTTTGCACCTAATCGGGTAATTGTGCAAATTTGAACAGAAAAAGTGGGCCAGGCCATTATGACTCAAAAAAACAACAATACTCTGTTTTCACGGAATTTTATTCATCTCACCATTTCGGTATTTCTGATTTCCACTGCTTTTTACTTTCTGATGCCTACGCTGCCCGTGTATTTGCAGGATGTTTTACATGCCGGCAAACGGGAAGTTGGACTGATCATCGGTACTTATACGCTTGCCGCATTGCTTGTCAGGCCGATTTCAGGATATGCCCTGGATACCTATGGCCGCAAGTCGATTTTTCTTTTATCAATGATCTTATTCTCTGTTCTATTCCTGTTTTATCCCTTCGCTATAACCATTATGCCGTTACTGATCCTGCGGTTTCTGCACGGAATAAACTGGGGAGCATCAACCACAGCGGGCTTTACCCTGGTTGTGGATCTGGTACCGGTTGAAAAAAGGGGGCGGGGTATCGGTTATTTCGGACTTTCGTTTACCGTTGCCATGTCCATCGGACCTGTCATCGGACTTAAGGTGATGGGCCAGGATAATTTCACTGCACTTTTTCTGGTTGCCGGAGGGGTATCTTTTCTGGGAATTCTGATGGCTTCTTTGGTAAAATATCCGGCATTTAAACGACCGGAAAAAACAAAATTCAGCTGGAAGATGCTGATAGCCAAACAATCCGTTCCTGTGGCTGTGAATATCCTGATTTTGGCTGCTTCCTATGGCGGAGTGATGACCTTTATCATGCTCTATGCGAAGGAGAATGATCTGAGTTCCTATACAGGCTGGTTCTTTACAATAATGGCAGTTGGTACAGCCCTCACAAGGATTTTCTCAGGAAGTCTTTTCGACCGCTATGGGCCTACCTGGATATCTGTTTCCGGTATCATTTCCGTGTCAGGTGGACTACTATTGCTGGCACATGCACCTGTGCTCCACTTATTTCTCCTTTCGGGTTTTCTGATTGGCGTCGGTTTCGGGGTCATCTTCCCAACTCTCCAAACCATGGCCAATAATGTGGTAACACCCGACAGGCGCGGTGCAGCCAACTCAACATTTCTCACCGGGCTTGATCTGGGAATCGGCATCGGTTCGGTTTTAACCGGTATATTGTCCGAACCTCTCGGATTTACCTGGACCTATAACTCCGCCGCTCTGCTGGCTCTATCCGGATTGGTGTACTTTGTTGTGGTGAGCTTGCCGCACTACATGAAATACAAACAGTAGAGACGCATCAGAGACGCATTTATGCGTCTCTACGAT
>JAPLDV010000234.1 GCA_026391235.1 Bacteroidia bacterium
AACGCAACCATTTGCTTATAGGCTCGTTTCTTAATGATCAGATAAACCAGTAGAAAAAGAAGTACCAGGAAGAAAACAATTCCAAGCAACAATAAAGCAATCTCGCCAATTAACAATCCTTTAAACAGTTCCATGGTAAAAATTATTAGTTTATTGTACGTTTCATACCAATCCTTTCAATATCGCTTCTGCAATCAATTTTGTCATTTCTGTTCCGGAGGTTCCGGGAGAAATCGAAAGTTTAAGATCGAGAGTATCCAGGCGTCTGTTTTGAAAAGAATCCGGAAGGTTTGCAGCTACCCGCTGTGCTACATCCTGCGCGATGTCATGAGCATCTTTCTCATTTACACCCGGGAGCCGGAGTGTCATTTCTTCAATATTCAAAACTTTATCCTGCATGTTCCATCAGTTTTTCCCGCTCCCGGTTACTTAACGCACGGCCTTCTTTCATCATTTCACGTTCCATACCCCGTATGAGGTGCTTTATCTCCGGGGGTTTCTTATCCCGTTTGGCGGCGAACAAAGCCGATAATACGGCAAATTTTATCTGGGCACCCGTCAGCTCCACATTATTGGCAAGGGTTTTAATCTGTCCGTTGAGGAGCGGCCGGTTCTCGTCTGCCAGCAGCTTATTCAATATCTTTAACCAGATCTGTTCCCGCTGGCGGGCATCCGGTTTCGGGAATTCAAGTACATAGCGCAACCGGCGGATAAAGGCATTGTCGATGTTCTCTTTCTTGTTTGAGGCGAGAATGGCAATTCCCCGGTAGTTTTCGATGGCCTGCAGCAGGTAATTCGTGTCGGTGTTGGCAAAACGGTCGTGGGCATCTTTAACCTCCGTACGCTTTCCGAACAGGGCGTCGGCTTCGTCAAACAGCAGCACGATATCCATGTGTTCGGCGCGGGAGAGTATGCGTTCCAGGTTCTGCGAGGTTTCCCCTACGTATTTACTTACCACCGAGGAGAGATCGATCCGGAAGAGGTCAAGTCCGAGGTTAGCCGCAATGACCTGTGCTGCCATCGTTTTACCGGTTCCCGGGGGACCGCTGAAAAGCCCTATAAGTCCTCTTCCCTGTGGAAAGAGCTTTCGTGCATTCTCCTGCTCCCAAAAAATTTTCCGTTCCCTGGCCTCGAAGACGAAATCTTCCAGTGAATCCCTCAAAAACTCAGGCAGTACCAGGTCATCCCAGGCAAACGGGCATTCCAGAAGCTGAGCAAGTGTACCCAGCCTGTATCGGTATGATTCCCTCATCGATCCGGAAGCTTCTTCCGGCGTTTGAACATCCGCTTCCCTCATGGCAATGATATCCCCGATGTTCATACGGTGCTGCGTTACCAGTAAGTCGATCCGGTTCTTTTCCCATGTGGCTGAAACCGGCAGATGCTTTTTGATCAGCTCCAGTTGTTCAGAGAGTGTCAGCGGAGGCAAATCAACAGAAGTTTCGATGATTTCTCCGGACGGTTTCGGTTTCTGTCCGGGTTCGCAGATCACGAATTGCAGGGGTGAGCATAAAATATTTAATGGCCACGGCTTTTCCAGAACGTTAGCTCCATACCACGCAATACCACACCGGTTGAGCAAGGCCTGGCGCTGAGCATGTAAAAACAGTTTCGCCCAGTCCTCGGTATTATCCGAGTTAATCTCCAGCAATCGCATGTTAAAGCGCGCACAAACAATGGCGGCCATGGTCTTGCGCCCGCTGCCCTCCGGACCGTTGAGTATCACTCTAACCGGTCGGGATCCTTGATTAATAAGCCGTTCGAGCAACTTAACCGTATTATCCACCGGCCAGTTCTGAAGGGGAGGAAGGGCAGGATAAAATCGTGCCACAGGAGCAAGCAGTGCATCCATGGTATCCTGTCCAAGTAACCACTGCACAACACTCCGGTCGCATTTCAGCATCGTTGGTTCTCCGGGCGCCGTTTCCTTTTCATGGATCAGTTCCCACTGTGCAAGCGATGAATCGGGTCGCCAGATGCTGGAATGCCCGTACCCGAAAAGACGGATGGCCAGTTCCTCTGATGCATACCCCCTGCCTGCATGATCATGCAGGTAAGCATAGAGTCGTGCCAGGGAAGGGTCGAGTTTAATGGCCAGGCATAGCTGAAAGAGATCTGACTCTTCGCTGCTTAGCCCGAAGATATTATGCAGAAAAGTGAATCGTGAGTTCTCATCCGTGGCGATGAAGCTCTCTGCTTTTTCAATCTCCTGATTAAGCCCGATAACCAGATTGTCTGATCCATACCAATGCGTTTCGGCTTCAGGGGAATCGCGGTAATCGAGACAGGCATCGATCTCAGCATGGGTCACCGCCAATGGTCCGCCCGGATCGCCTTCTTCCCGCCAGAGTTTCCGCAGCCAGGCGATGCGCCTCCTGGCGTATAAGCGTACACGCAAAAGCACCATCTCAAGGATTGGATCAATCGACAGCCTGCCGGTTTTCACCTGGTCACTTATAATATATTGTTCCTGCTCGTGCATCACGGAATACTTATCCAGTTTGGAGGAGATTCGACACCGTTGGCAAATATTCGTAAGGGATAATCGCCTGTTAACAAGTCTGTTGCTAAATGAAGTTCTATTTTGTCCCCACTCAAAACCGAAAAAGAACCAGGATCTGTTCCTATCTGATACTTAGAATTCCCTACATACACCTGGAT
>JAPLDV010000861.1 GCA_026391235.1 Bacteroidia bacterium
ATGGCCGGGATCAGGCCATCGCCTTTTGAGAAGTCAAGTTTTTCGTCCATACTATTTCATTTTCGTCATTATATTCTTATTGATATTCCCTCATTGTAAAGGTATCTCTTAAGTTCCGGTATCAGGATATCTCCAAAATGAAAAACGCTCGCTGCGAGGGCTGCATCGGCATTGCCTATGATGAAAGCATCCCGGAAATGCTCCGGAATACCTGCCCCGCCAGAAGCAATGACGGGTATGGTCAGTATCTCCGATAACCTGGCAAGAGCTTCGTTGGCAAATCCGTTTTTAGTTCCGTCGTGATTCATGCTGGTGAATAAAATCTCCCCGCAGCCTCTCTCCTGCCCCTCCTTCGCCCAATCGAACAAATCTTTGCCGGTGGGTATCCGGCCGCCATGAACATATACTTCCCAATTCAAAGTCTCCTTCGCATCAATAGCCAACACAACAAACTGATTACCAAAACTTCGTGCTAACCGATCGATGATTTCCGGGGTTTTCACAGCAGCGGAATTCAGACTGATTTTATCGGCTCCGGCCCCGAGAAGGATCACAGCATCTTCAAACGTACTGATGCCGCCACCCACGGTAAAGGGTATATTCAGTACTTCAGCAATCCGCTTAACCAGCAACGGAAAAGTTTTCCGGTCTTCAATGGTTGCTGTAATATCCAGAAAAACGAGTTCATCAGCACCCTCCTCAGCATATCTGATGGCCAATTCAACCGGATCCCCGGCATCCCTGATGTCGATAAAATTCACCCCTTTAACAGTCCGGCCATCACGAATATCCAGGCAGGGTATTATGCGTTTGGCGAGCAGGCTCTTTGCCCCCTCCTTCCTAAGGAGGGGGTTGGGGGAGGTCGGAAGGTGGGGGTAAGAGGCACTGATTCTCCCTTCGTACATAGCCTTACCAACAATAACTCCTTTTAAACCTGATTGTTCAAGCAATTTTAAATCCTCGGGTCCGGAGACGCCGCCGCTGGCAATCAGTTCAATACCGGGGAATTGTCCGATAATCCGCCGATAAAGATCAACAGCCGGACCATTCAGGGTTCCATCGCGATCTACATCGGTACAAAATATTCGGTCGATGCCTTTCGCGAGCCAAAAACCGATGAATTCGGGCCAGCCGATTGCTGACTCACTTTGCCAGCCATGATAGGCAACCTTTTCATTTCTGACATCAACTCCGAGAATCACCCGGTTTGCACCGAAATCCGACAACCACTGTTCCAACTCGCCAGGCCTTGTAACAGCCAAACTACCAATACTTACCCTGTCGGCACCCGCATCCAGAACGGCCTTAAATGATTCCCTTGTCCGGATCCCTCCGCCGAAATCAACTTTCATCCCGCTGATTGCCGCAATTTCTTTAAGTAATCCGATATGGCGGGGTGTTCCGGTACGGGCACCATCCAGATCAACAATATGTAAATATCTGACTCCCTGATCCCTGAAATGCCTGGCCAGATCGACCGGATTGTCAGAATATATTTTCTTTGTATCGAATTTGCCTCCGCTTAATCGGACACATTTTCCATCAATCAGATCGATTGCAGGAATAACCTCTATCATATCTCAATAAAGTTTCTCAAAATAAGTTGCCCGACTTCCCCACTCTTTTCCGGATGAAATTGGACCGCATAAAAATTGTTCCGATGGAGCGCTGCACTGAATGGGATCCCATAATCGCATGTTGCCAGGGTTGTATCACCTGCTTCGGCAAAAAAAGAGTGTACAAAATATACGTAACAACCTGATTGTAAACCATTGAAAAGACCACCCGGATTAAAACGGATGGAATTCCATCCCATGTGTGGAACCTTAATTGCCCCCCGGAACAGCTTGACTTTCTCATGAAAAATTCCCAGTGCCGGGGTATCTCCCTCTTCCGACCAGCTGCACATCAGCTGCATACCGAGGCAAATTCCAAGGACCGGTTGTTTAAGAGCCGGAATAATCACATCCAGGCCTTTATCCTTCAGATATTTCATGGTTGTGCTGGCCTCACCCACTCCGGGAAAGATCACCTTGGCGGCGCGCCGGATCTTATCCGGATCATCGGTAACCGTGCAATCCTGTCCCAACCGCTCCAGTGCATTTGCCACGGATCCGATGTTGCCCGCATTATACTTTATTACTGCTATTTCCACTCGTTCCCGCTTAAAAATTATGCTCCGCTTCGCTCCGCTAAATGGCTCCCTGCGGTCGCTAATTAATTATTAGCGGAGCGAAGCGGAGCCAATTAGCGACCGCAGGGAGCATAATTAATCTATTTTCCCTTTCGTGCTCGGTACCATGCCGTCCCCGTCTCCGGCAATAGCCATCTTTATACTTCGCGCCAGTGCCTTAAAAATCGCCTCGATTTTGTGATGTTCATTTTCTCCGGTTGCTTTGATGTGCAAGGTGCACCGCGCGCCATCAGCAAATGACCTGAAGAAATGGGGAAAGAGTTCTGTTGGCAGTTCGCCGACTTTTTCTCTAAGAAATTGTGCGTTCCAACTCAGATATGGGCGACCGCCCAAGTCAATGGATACCGAAGCTTCTGCGTCATCCATCGGGAGCACAAATCCATACCGGTTCATTCCTTTAAGATCTCCCCAGGCCTGACGAAAAGCTTGTCCCAACACGATGGCTGTATCCTCAACGGTATGATGTTCATCAACTTGCAGATCACCCTTTACAAAAACTTCCAGATTGCAGCCACTGTGCCGTGCCAGTTGGTCGAGCATGTGATCGAAAAATCCGATGCCGGTTGAAACATCCGCTTTACCTTTTCCGTACAGAGCCACTTTGACCCGGATCTCTGTTTCTTTTGTTGCGCGGTGAATCTCGGCATAACGCTCCCTATTTATAAGGTAATCGGCAATATCTCTCCAATTTTGAACCTTCAGTGCGCAATGCTCTTCATCACCCGGTTGTGCCCGTCGGTTCCATCGCTCTTCCGGACCGATATAAATGCCTTTGCAACCCAGATTCGCAGCTAAACGGATGTCGGTGGTGCGATCGCCGATCACAAAAGATCCTGCAAGATCATAATCACCGTTCAAATACTTATGCAACATCGCGATCCCTGGCTTGCGGGAAGGAAGGTTCTCATATTCAAAACTTTTATCGATAATGATTTCTGAAAATCTAATCCCTTCCTGTTCAAAGGTTTCCAACATCCTGTTCTGCACTGGCCAGAATGACTCCTCCGGGAAAGCGGGTGTACCGAGGCCATCCTGGTTGGTTACCATCACCAGATCGTAAGGTAATTGTCGTACAATACGTCCAAGATGGGTAAACACCCCGGGCATATATCGGAATTCCTCGAAATTATCCACCTGTTCGCTGAGCGGCTCCCGGATCAGGGTGCCGTCGCGGTCGATGAAGAGAACTCGTTTCATACGTTGTCAGTTATCGGTTGTCGGTTGTGATTTGATGTAGAGACGCATATATGTGTCTCTACATTAACAGCGTTTCAATCAACTTGTCATTTTCCGCCGGCGTACCCACTGTGATTCTCAGGCATCCCTCACAAAGCGCCTGGTTTGACCGGTCCCTCACAATGATGCCATTATCAGCAAGATACCGGTAGGTCAACTTTGGATCCTTAAATTTAACCAGAAGAAAATTTGCATCCGAAGG
>JAPLDV010000625.1 GCA_026391235.1 Bacteroidia bacterium
GATAATGTGACTCCGAAAACGATCGGAATGTTAAGGGTTTATGAGATCAAAAGAGATTTTCTGATCGAAGGATCTGAACCTGGCTACCAGAGATTTATACCCATAGAGTTTAACCGGTAAAATATCCAACTAAAATTCTGAAGTCATGAAACGATCAGCTTTAATAATCAATATGATCCTGATTACTTGCCTGACGACACCTTTATCAGCCCAGGTTTTAAATGTTTCAAAGATTACTCAAACCCAGAACCAGTGGTGCTGGGCTGGAGTTTCTGCTTGTGTATTAGAGTTTTATGGGAAATCAGTTTCGCAATGCGTGATAGCTGAGTATACCCGGACGGTTGAACAATTCTCCGATATTAGCTTTGGATTGGCTAATTGCTGCACTTCTCCGGCGACCTGCAATAACTGGAACTACAACTGGGGTGGTCCGGGAAGTATCGAAGATATTTTGCTCCATTTTGCAAGCATCACGAATAACAATATTGGTTCTTCCATTACATTATCAAGTATAACCACTTCCATTCAGGCTAACCGGCCTTTCATTATACGCTGGGCACTAACTGCAGGAGGCGGTCATTTTGTTGTCGGGCATGGGATTTCGGGAGAAAACATTTATTACATGAATCCCTGGCCGGGCGAAGGGAAAAAGATTGCCACTTATGCCTGGGTCCAAACCGCCAGCGATCACTCCTGGACACATACCAATACTTTTACGGTATCTCCCCAGCCTCCTGCCGCTGCAGGTACAATTTCAGGAATCACCACGGTTTGCCAGGGACAGGCATCTGTAACTTATTCAGTTCCACCTATTGACAGGGCATTGACTTATTTATGGACAATACCGGAAGGTGCCAAAGGTGCCAGCACAACCGAGAGTATCACGCTAGCTTTCAGTCCTGCAGCAGTTTCAGGTCCGATAACCGTAACCGGACAGAATAACCTTGGAAACGGCACCACCTCAACACTTCCGGTTACCGTTAATCCGTTGCCTGCACCTGCCGGGGCCATCAGCGGTAACGCCCTGGTTTGCCAGCGACAAAGAGACGTTACTTACACGGTCCCGGTAATCAGCCATGCCATCTCATACATCTGGACCGTGACGGTTGATGCAACGGGTACCAGTACCACGAATAAAATCACCCTGAATTTTGGCCTTAATACCAGTTTGGGCACAATCAGCGTAAAAGGGAAAAATGATTGCGGCGAAGGTGAGGAATACGCTATGGATATTAAACTAAGCGGAATTCCTGAAACGCCTGTGATTACTCAAAAGGGTAATGACCTGACATCGAGCTCCCTTGTAGGGAACCAATGGTATAATTCATCGGGGCCAATTGAAGGAGCAACCTCTCGTATTTATACGATTACTGCTAGTGATGACTATTATGTGGTTGTGACTATCGACGGTTGCAGCTCAGATCCTTCCGAAACCCTGAGCCTTATTCTTAATGGGACCGATACAAAGAATTGGCTAAGCCGGATGATGATTTATCCAAATCCGGCTACCGGCCAACTCGAAATTGAAGCATCAGGATCATCGGAACCGGTTATTTTCAGGATACTGAATTCCCTCGGACAGTCACTGTATCAATCAATCCTGGTAAACCATGCCGTAATTGATTTAAGTGACTTTCCTCCGGGCATTTATCTGATTAAATTTGAAACCGGGAAAGAAATATCAGTCAGGAAATTTTTGAAAGAATAGGTAGTAATTTTGAAATGATGCATTAATCATCGGTAATGAGAAAATATATCGCAGTAATAATCCTGTTAATTTTTATTTTCGACATCGGAGGATATTATCTGTGGTATAGTTTGCTGCAAAAAAACATTCAAAGAGATGTGAATCGGGAAATAGAAATGGGAATAAATGATGAAGATCTTTCCCTGATCATAGTTCCTGTAAATAATGAATCCGGGATTTGCTGGATTAAACAGGACAAAGAGTTTCGTTACCAGGGAGATATGTACGACGTTGTCAAAATCAAAACAATTGACAAGAAAAAATATTATTACTGCATTAATGACACCAGGGAGAAACAACTTGTTGACAATTTTAATAAAAACAATAATTCGAAAAAATCAGCTGAAAAAAAGATCCGACAATCGTTCAATTATCAATATTTACCCCAACCATTTGGCAGGAAGATATATTTTAAATGTACCGATTGTCTCTATCCGGCACCTGTTTTTCTTTTCAAATCAAACAAGGCAGAAATTCATTCCCCTCCGCCAAGATCAGTCTGATCGAATCATTTTATTTTATCGGTTTATCAATTAATAGTGCTTTCCTGATTTTGAATTCCGGGGAGCGCTGAACTATTTAATATTAAAAAAATGAAAATAAATATATTTCTATTAGCAATATTGATTTTTATCGGGGGTAATTTATTCGGGCAAAATGAAAAGCGGGATACTACCAGGATTATCAAACTGGAAGAAGTAATAATTACTGCCAACAGATTGCCTGTGATGTTAAAGAGCAACCCGGGATCCATTTCAGTGGTTACGTCCGACGTGTTGTCCCTTATGCCCAAGGCTGCAGCAGTGGAGGAGGCATTGCGGCTGGTTCCTGGCGTACGAATAGATAATCAACATGATGGAGAGCGGGTTCATGTTTCGATTCGGGGCCAGGGCATTTTAACAGAACGCGGCATGCGCGGGATCGGTGTCATAATCGATGGCATTCCGGTTAACGATCCTTCAGGGTTTGCCCCGGATTTGTATGATGTTGACTGGGGTACAGTTAAAAAGGTTGAGGTTATGAGGGGCCCGGCAGCCGGCTTATACGGTGGTGGTGGTGCCGCCGGAATATTGAATATAACAACTAAAGACGGCGGGCCGAAACCAGTGGGAGGCGAGCTTAGCCAGACAATCGGCTCCAATGGATATTCAAAATTAAACTGTATGAAAAAATTAATTTCCATCCAGGTAAGAAACTGTCAATCACCCAGATTTTCTCGCGCACCGATTATTTTCAGCAAAATCCTGAAGGGCTGAACCGTGGGCAATTTAACAACCTTTTGCAAGCCAATCCGGATGCCTGCCCGTTTAATGAATATCAAAAAACAAACCGCACAACCATCGGTTTTCTCGGGACATATAAAATCAGTCCCATGCAGGATATTCAGGCTTCAGGATTCCTACGGTCATGGAATTACAAGGAAACCAGCAACAGGGCTGCCGAGTACAGAAGTTATACCGTGCCTGGAGCCAGTGCCCAGTATAACCTGCACCTGGGCTCCGGAAAAATCAGAAATCACATCAGCGCTGGTACTGATTTAAAATGGCAGAATATCGGCATGTACAAATTGCAAAGTGCCTCAAATCCCGGAAGAGTGGAGAGCATTGATGAAACTAATATCGAGACGAAAATGTTGCTTGCCAACCAGATAATTTCTCAGGCCAGCTTTGGAGCATTTGCCTTATATAAACTCGAAGCCGGTAAGTTCAACCTGATGGGAAGCATTCGTTATGACGATATGAGTAATACATTAACCGACAAAATGGTTGCCCTGGATACCTCAAAGACTTCTAAAGATTTCACTAAAATTTCGGCCCGGATTGGGGCAAGTTATCCGGTTACCAGTTATATAACATTGTTTGCAGATTGGAGCCAGGGTTTTATGCCGCCTTCAACCGAAGAACTCGCCAGCAATCCTGTTGGCTACAGTGGATTCAATACGCATCTTGTTCCGGCGGTTTCAAATTGCAGTGAAATCGGATTTCGTGGTTTTTTTAAAGACAAACTGTATTATGAGGCAACTGGTTTTATCATGAATACCGAAAATGATTTTTTCCGTTTCAAACAGACCGGCAGGGGAAATCAGGAAGTTTTTTATGGCAATGCCGGGAACAGCAAACGAATTGGTATTGAAACATTTATATCTCTAAAAATAATTAAAAACCTGAGCTTGCAGGTTGCCTATACCTTTGCAGATTACAAATATACATCAGCAACTATTGACCCTGTATATACTGATGCTGCTTACGTTCTCACCACACCTCCTGCAGCCGGACAATGGTTGCCCAATTCGCCTAAACATCAGGCTTATTCCGAAATTGTTTACTCGATAAATAAAAACTTCAAAGTGAGTCTGGGTACGGAATACCAGTCGAAATGGGCCATTTATACCGATGCAAAAGCCTATAAAGGTGAGCTCGACCCGACTATTTACCAGAACTGGCAGGATGGATTTAATCTGTACCACGCACGCATATCCTGGCAGTGGAATATTTGTGGATTGAACGGCGAGTGCAGCCTGTTTGCCCGGAACTTCACCGGGGCAAAATATATGGCATTT
>JAPLDV010000923.1 GCA_026391235.1 Bacteroidia bacterium
GAATCGCAAAGTGTTAAGAATTGCTTTCGTGTTCAGGGAGAAGTCGGGATTCAATAATACCTTGTCGACCTCCACATCCTGGACGCCGGCACAAACGGCATACATCCCGTAGGTAGGATTTAAAGTGATTATCCTGCTGGTGCGGGGTTCACAGAATATCCTGATCAGCAAATCAATAGCCTCATCGCTTCCGTTCCCCAGAAAAATCTTCTCCGGTTTAACACCTTTCAGCAATGCCACATGCTCCCGCAGTTCCGTCTGACGTGGATCCGGATAACGGTTCAACCCGGTCTCATTAGGGTTCTCATTCGCATCCAGAAATATTCCTTCACGGCTGGTGAACTCATCGCGCGCTGATGAATATGGAACCAATTCCGCAATATTCTTCCTGATCAGGTTTTTGGGTTTTGATTTAGAAACAGGTACCTGAGGCTCTTCAGGAATAAAGCGATCCATAAGGTTCAGTGGGTTCATTTGGTTTTGCGGATCTAAAATATTCAGGGGGTAGAGAAGGTTCAGTGGGTTTAAATAGTCCAGAAGATGAGACGGATGATCATCCGTCTCTACAGCCTTTTCGTCATCTTCACGTCCTGTCGTCGACACGTCCTCACGATTTCTTATTTCCGCTGCGACGGCATGCCCCTCCAGCCCTTCGGCCCTGGCCATCAAACTGATAGCCGGCTCGATGGATTGGAGTCCGGCACGGGTAAGTTCCTGGAAAGTGATCGATTTCATGAACGAGTCGAGGGTCAATCCGCTGAAAGACTTCGCATAACCGGAAGTAGGGAGGGTGTGATTTGTACCCGACGCGTAATCCCCCGCGCTTTCAGGTGAATAGTTCCCGAGGAAAACAGATCCGGCATGCTTAACCTTTTCTGCAAGCTGACCATAATTCTCCGTTGCCAGGATAAGGTGTTCCGGAGCATAACGGTTCACCATTTCCATGATGGAAGATTCCTCCGACAAAACGATTATCTTACTATATTCCAATGCTTTTGCAGCAATTTCTTTACGTGGCAGCTGGGTCAGCTGAAGCTCGGTTTCAAAGTGAACCTGCTCGGCCAGTTCCCAGCTGGAGGTTAGTAAAATGACCTGGCTATCAACCCCGTGCTCGGCCTGTGATAGCAGATCGGCAGCAATAAAAGCTGCGTTGGCCGAATCGTCTGCCACAACGAGTAGCTCTGAAGGCCCGGCCGGCATATCGATAGTTACTCCGGCGCGACTGATCAACTGCTTGGCTATGGTAACCCATTTGTTACCGGGACCGAAAATTTTATCGACTTTTGGTATTATGCCGAGTCCGAAAGCCATGGAAGCAATCGCCTGAACCCCTCCGATCCGGTAAACCTCTGTAATGCCGCAATAGGCAGCCGAATAAAGGATTGTGGGATGGATCTTCCCTTGCCTGTTGCCCGGCGAGCAAAGTATCAATTCTTTGCATCCTGCGATCTTTGCAGGGATTGCCAACATTAATGCGGTAGAAAAGAGCGGTGCAGTCCCACCGGGAATATAGAGCCCGACGCGCTCAACCGGTACCCGTTTCTGATAACAGGTAATGCCTGGGGATATCTTCACCGGGTTGGTCTGCCGCACCTGCGATTCATGAAACTTTCGGATATTACCTGCTGCGAGTGCAATGGATTGCTTCAGCGATTCCGGCAATTGATCGCCGGCGGCTTTCAGTTCATCTTCCGGGATCAGTGGCGGTTCCGGCAAATACCCATCGAATTCACTGGTCATCCGGCATACCTCGTCCCAGCCGGATTCCTGCAATAAGGTCAGCATCCGCGACACCTTCTCCTCTGTAGCATTGCCTTCTACAACAGGCCGTTCCAGGATTTCATCCCATTGTTCACGCGGTGGGTTTATTAAAATCTTCATGGCAAAAAGATTTAAAGTATCATTTTCTCGATCGGGATCACCAGGATTCCCTGTGCCCCTGCTTCTTTCAATTGGTTGATGATGCTCCAGAATTTATTCTCACTCAATACCGAATGAACCGAGCTCCATCCTTCGAGGGCAAGAGGCATTATGGTTGGACTTTTCATACCAGGTAAAACACGGCAGATCTCATCTAGTTTATCATTCGGGGCATTTAAAAGAATATATTTTTTGTCCCGCGCAGCCAGAACCGATTTTATGCGGAAGAGAAAATCGTTCAGAATGGAGCGCTTTTCATCTGATAAACCCGGAGCAGCCACCAGCACCGCTTCGGATTCCATAATCACTTCCGTTTCCCGTAATCCATTGCTTATCAAAGTACTTCCGGAGCTGACGATATCAAATATACAATCAGCCAACCCGATAGCCGGTGCAATCTCCACCGATCCATTCAAGTAGTGAATCTCGGCATTTATTTGGTTTTCAATCAGAAATGTCTTTAGAATATTTGGGAACGAGGTAGCAATCTTTTTATTGTTCAACCAGTTTAATCCGGTGTAACTCTGCTCTTTTGGAACAGCAATACTCAAACGGCAGCGGCTGAAACCCAGCCGGAGCAACACCTCCAGCGGGTACTGAGATTCCATCATTACATCTTCGCCGATAATCCCGGCATCGGCCACACCATCGGCTACATACTGGGGAATATCGTCGTCGCGAAGGTAAAGAACCTCCAACGGAAAAGTAGAAGACTGCGCCAGCAAGGTGCGCTTGCCGTTGGTTAGTGAAATGCCAGCCTCGCCAACCAGCCCAAGCGACAATTCGCTAAGCCGTCCGGTTTTCTGTAAAGCGATTTTAAGTGTCTGCATCATACCTGTTTATAACAGAAAAGGCCTGCAGATCTGCAAGCCTTTTCCGGTGTTTTTCAATACCGATATCTTACTTCTCTGCATGGTTTTTCAGCATCAGAATATGATGGAGATGATGAGCCAGATGCAGAATAATGTATTTCATACTATTGTTATCGGGGGCAAAGATAGTGATAATATTAATTAGTAACCTGGATTTTGCCCAAGATTTGGATTAGCATCCCTTTCCAATTGGGGAATCGGGCACAGCCATTTATCATGGTTGACATTATAGTCAATCCTGATCGGCGCGCTTTGAATACCCCCTTCACAAGTATATTGGAATTCCTGCAAATTGTTCATTACATCGGTGCACACACCCAGGCGGATAAGGTCGTCCCAGCGATGTGCCTCAAAAGCCAGTTCCAGCCTTCTTTCAAGCAGAATCTTTGTCCTCAGATTTTCTTTTGAAGAACCAGTAGCATCGGGCAGGCCTGCACGGGAGCGAATTTGGTTCAATGAAGTCACAGCTCCGCCAAGATCTCCGGTTTCATTCTGTGCTTCCGCTTTTAACAGAATAATATCGGCCAACCTGAGCAAATACGGACGATCCCCGCTGTTCCATCCATCAGGATGCTTCTGCTTATAATTGAAAGGAACAGCGATGGAATTGTCTCCGCAAGGATTCCAGTTTTCATCAGCCCAGTAGGTATTATTTTCGAATATAATATTTGCCGCTTTCCTAATGGTATCACCCTCATTGTCATAAGCTGCAACAAGGTCTTTGGAAGGTACGCAATACTTTTGCCATCCATCCTCCAGGCCAAGGAATAACTCTACTCCCCAGTTTGAAACATCCCAGTTCCCTCCTATATAAGCTATTTCAAGGATCGATTCTGAATTACCGTATTGGCTGCCATCAAATAAATCAGCATAATTCGGCATTAGAGCATACCCTGCCGGGCTGTTGATCACCTCATTACAATAATGAATTACTTTGGTATAATCCCGGTCGCTTCGTTGCGCCCACACCTTTGCCAACAATGCATTAGCCGCTCCTTTGGTAGCTTTTTCCTTATTAACCGCTTCCTGCCCTGAGAAAACTGGCCTGGCCAACAATATGCTCACGGAGTTTATTTGCATTCAAAGCAGGATCATTCACCGAGTTTATTTTATCCAATATCACGTTACAACGACCGATACCAATGTAGAGTTGCGACCAGTTATTGTAGTTCGGAGCGTTCGCAACAGTAATAGCTACCTTATCCATTTCATAGAGAGGAGGGTCATTAGTTCCCCCGACATAGGCATTATCCGCACGCATATCGCCTAACAACACATTAACCCACTGATAATATTCGTAATAAAATGCCCGGTAAGCGCCATTCAAGGCGTTTTCCAGATCCTGTGCCGAATTGTAGGCATTACCGGTGGTAAGTTCCGATTGCGGTTTTATATCCAGGAATTTTTCGCATGAATATATTGTGATCATCAGCAAAATGCTGCCAACAAGCACTGTTGTATTTAGTATCTTTTTCATTTCTAGATTTGTTATGTTTGTTAAAAAGTAACATTCAGACCAATAAGAAATTCCCTTGATTGCGGATAGGTACCGTAATCGACTCCAGGGGCAATATTTCTCTCCGAGTTGCTAAATCCGCCCAGGCTATATACGCTAACCTCCGGATCGAATCCGCTGTATTTTGTAAAGGTCAGCAAGTTCTCACTGGTGACGTATAAATATAAGCGGGTCAATTTCAGCTTGCTTACCAGCTTTTTTGGAAATTCATAGCCAAGTGACACCGATTTTAACCTTACATAAGAGCCGTCCTCAACAAATCGGGAAGAGATAAGGGAATTCGTAAAATCACCATAGGTAGCCTTTGGTATATCGGTGATCTGTCCGGGGGTAGTCCATCGGTTGGCAACAGTAGCTAACTGATTGGCTGGCAAACTCATACCTTCAGTCTCGATTTTGGATGCATTAAAAATCTGGTTACCCTGAACACCTTGAATAAAGAAGCTGAAGCTCCAGTTCTTGTACACAAAAGCGTTTGTTAAGCCAAAATTGTACTTTGGATTCGCGTTACCGATTATAGTCTTATCGCCATCGCTTAATTCACCATCCTTATCCAGGTCGCGATAAATTGAATTGCCGGTAGCAGGATCCACGCCATCGAAAATGTATCCGTAGAATAATCCTAAAGGCTGGCTTTCCATGGCAATCGCCACAGTACCCCTGCTGGAAATATCACCGACTTTTATTGTTCCGCCGTCGAGGCTGATAATTTTGCTCTTGTTCAAAGAAATGTTGAAACCGGTTGTCCATTGTAACTTATTATCCTTTTTAAGATTGTGGCTGATAACCTGAAATTCAAAACCCCGGTTATCCATTTCTCCGATATTCTTGGTTGCCGTACTGCCAGGCAATCCAACACTGGCAGGTATAGGCCTGTCAAGCAGCATATCAGTCGTTTTCTTGATATAATAATCCAACCTGGTCATTTCCAACTTCACCATAACCCGCCCTGATTTTCAGATCATTAATAAAGCCGAGACCGGAAAAGAATTTCTCCTTGGATATTCTCCATCCGGCTGAAAATGATGGAAAGTATCCCCAAACATTGTTGGTTGCCGAGAACACCGTAGATGCATCAGCCCGGAAATTGGCTGTTAAAAGATACTTATCGTCATATCCATAGTTTATGCGGCTGAGGAAAGCTACATTCCGGCGCTGAGACGATCCGGCGATAACCGTGCGTGTTGATCCTCCATTTACCGTTTGAATTGCCGACCCGCCAAATCCTCTTGCATTTATAGCAGATGAATTGTTGTCAGTCTCTGACGTTACGAAAC
>JAPLDV010000216.1 GCA_026391235.1 Bacteroidia bacterium
CCATAAATTTTATTTCAATCTTGATACCCCGGGCGGGAACAGGTTGCTTATGCAGCGTTACGCAGAAAATAGTGCGGAATTCATCAGGATTATAGGATACAGGGAATTTATTCAAACTCTTCTATTCCAGTCGAAAAAAGGAATTGATCTTTTTTTCAGCCGCTCCGATGTGTGGCTTCAGAAATTAGAAAAGACACGGACTTCCAATAATTCCATGCTTGCGGCCTTTGCCGAAATTCATTTGTACAGGGCGGTTTTAGCTTCACAATTCTCAGATTATAAAGCCTCTGCGATTGACCTGGTCGCTTCTTATAAGGCTGTGGCAAAATCGGGAAGTGAACTCAGTACTCCTGATCGCAACAAGTTATCGGGAATACTGGGTGTCCTGTTTCAGCAGATTCCCGATCAATACGGGAAATATCTCTGGATATTCGGCATCCGTTCTTCCGGTTTGAGCGGGTATAATGGCCTGGAACGCTATTATACCACTGCTTTACCCGGTTCTATTGAGCGAATGGAGGGATATTTGCTCATGATTACCGCATTAAAGGAATTCAGCCAGGATCCGGCCGCCGCCTGGAACTTTATCCGGGCTGAGGGTAAACCGATGCTGGAAAATCCTCTGATCAGATATCAAAGTGCTTTGGCTGCTCTCAAAGCCGGAGATTGTGATTCGGCTGTTAAATTGCTGGATTCACAGGCAAATGGAAATGTGTTACCTGCTTTTCCTTATTGGACATACCAGTTGGGCCGGTGTAAACTTTATCAGAACGATCCGGTCGCTTCTGTTTATTTTGAAAGATTTCTGAAAAATCCAGGTGGTGATAATTACCGACATACAGCTTTATTGATGGCTGGTTGGAGTTATCTGCTTCATGGACAATCTGACAAGGCCAGTGAATATTTTCATCGTATAAAAAATCTTCCTGCACCCTTTACGGTATATGACAAACAAGCCTTGAATGAAGTTGGTTCGGACAGGATACCTGACCCGGAGCTATTGAAAGTCAGGCTCCTTTTCGATGGCGGCTATTATGATAAATGTCTGGAAATTTGTGAAGTTTTGATTTTATCGGGAATATATCACGATCGGGAAGATGGTGAATTGCAGTACAGGAAGGCCAGATGCGAGCAGCGCATGGGTTTGATCTCCCGTGCAATAAATAGTTTTCTAGGGGTAATCGATAGGGCCGACAGGATCAGGAGTTATATTGTTCCAAATTCAGCGTTGCAGCTGGGCAACCTTTATAAAAAATCGGGCCAGTTTGACCTGGCCCGGAAGTATTATAAATTGAGTCTGGATCTGAACAAATACGGTTATCGCGATGGGATCAACCGGCAGGCTCAGGCAGCGCTGAGGGAACTTGGGAAATAGTTTACCAGCTGCCCCCTGCGCCTCCGCCACCGAAACTACCTCCGCCACCGCCTCCGAATCCACCTCCGAATCCGCCTCCCGATGAGAAACCACCAAAAGAGCCATCATTACCGCGACCGCCCATCATACCAAGCAAAAGCAGCAGTGGCAGGCCACCACCACCGCCAATTCCCTTTTGACGGTTCATACGTGAACGTCCTCCGAAAATAACGGAGAACAGGATTGCCATGATGATCAAACCAACGAGTGAGTTCGTTTTTTTAGGTTTATGTTTTTGCAGATATTGGTCAGCTGTAAATTCTCCGGAAGTAATCTTCATAATAATATCTACGGCTGAGTTGATGCCCCCAGAGTAATTGCCAGATTTGAATTGTGGAAGCACCTCAATGTCAACGATTTGATGAGCTTGTATATCAGTAAGAGCTCCTTCGAGTCCATATCCTACAGAAATGTGAACCTGTCCCTTTTCTTCGACCGTTTTCGGTTTAATCATAATCATAACCCAGTTGTCTTTGCCTTTGACCCCTGCTTTCCATTTTTCAGCCAGGCGGTCGGTGTAATCAGCCGGATCAAAACCATTAAGGGTCGGAACAGTAACAATAAATATCTGGTTAGAGGTTTGATTATTGAAGGCGAGCAATTTGCGCTCCAGATTTGCGGCATCCGTTGGGGTAAACAAGTTTGTAAAGTCATTAACCAGCCTTGGCGGTTTCATCGGTTCAGGGAAATCCTGCGAGCGGAGAGCTGGGACAACAAGGGCAAGTAACAGGCTAAAAGCCAGTATTCTTTTCATTTCACTATTTTTATTTTCCAAAAGAGATTTCATCCGATAATTCATTCGTATCATTCTGCAGGTAAGGGTAATGTTCGATAAGTTTTTCACCTGCAAGCTTAATTCCTTCTGCCAATCCTTCGGTAAAACGATTGTTCCGGAAGTGTTCGGTCATGATTTCCTTTATGAGATCCCAGAATCCTTCGGGCACTTTGGAGTTGATTCCTGCATCTCCGATAATAGCGAACTTCCGGTTTCTGATGGCAAGGTAAAACAATACCCCATTACGATATTCTGTTTTATGCATCTTCAGCTTTTTGAAAATGAAGGATGCCTGATCGAGCACATCTCCTGTGAATGTATCCTCGATATGCACCCGGATTTCTCCGGAAGTTTGCTTTTCAGCCTGAGCGATGGCATTTTTAATTGCCAACTGATCTTTTTCGGTAAAGAATTTTCGTGCGTTCATCCGGCTAGAATTTTACTTCCGGGGCTTTTTCTGCACCCTCGGTGGCTTCAAAGTAAGGTTTCTTGTCGAAATTAAAGAGACCTGCATAAATGTTTTTCGGAAACATCTTGATAAAGGTATTGTAATCACGCGCCATTTCATTGAATTTCCTTCTTTCGTTGCTGATCCGGTTTTCAGTTTGTTCCAGTTGAACCTGCAGGTCCAGGAAGTTCTGATTGGCTTTTAGGTTCGGATACTGTTCTACTACCACCATCAAACGTGAAAGGGCACTGGTCATCCCAGCCTGAGCTTCCTGAAATTGCTTCATATTTTCGGCTGTCAAATTTTTCGGATCGATCTGAATGGAAGTAGCTTTCGATCTGGCTTCAATAACAGCCGTCAGTGTTTTACTTTCAAAGTCGGCGTATCCTTTAACCGTATTAACCAGGTTCGGGATCAGATCGGAACGGCGCTGGTAGGAATTTTCCACGTTTGACCATTGCTCATCGACCTTTTCACTTTTGGTAACCATGCCGTTATAACTTCGGACACCTGAAATTACAAGCAATCCAACGATAACTACCAATACAATAATCCAAAGGTTGCGTCTATTTCTCATGATATTAATTATTTATCCATACAAAGATCAAAATTTATTCCAAATATACAGTAACCTTACAAACTCCATATTTTGGAAAGCTCAGTAGAAAACTCATGACAGTATTTGATAAACAGTAACTCAGTTGCCAGATCAAACCTTAATTTAGGACTAAATTTGTGGTAAATAAGCAATATATTATTATGAAGAAAACAGTTTTTCTTCCCGGGAATTTTATGGCAGTAATTTTCTCTGTCATTTTAGCAGGTTTTGTTTCCTTAGGATCACTGATGGCTCAAACAGTAGTAACGTCACTGACGATAGGAGCTCAAACAGGAAGTGTAACTTATGGAACACCGGGCAGTGTGGTCTTTCCAATTAGTTTTAGCAAAAGTGGCAGCGGGACCGGAGCCACCAACCTGAATATAGTGTGGACGGCACCCTCAGGGGTAACAACCTCGTTTCCAATAGTTATTGATCCGGCGACGGCCACAAGCCCGGTTGCCTTAACAATAAGTACTTCGATTGCCACGCTGGCAGGCACCTATAGTTGTGCTGTTTCTTCAACCAGTAACGCCTTTACCAGCGCCCAGGCGAACTTCGTGGTTGGTGTTAAGCCGCTAACGATTGCCGGTGCGGCAGCCAGCAATAAAGTATATGACAGAACGAATTCCGCGATTATTACCGGGTCCCTGAGCGGAGTTGTCGGAACCGATGTTATCACTTTAAACGGAACCGGAGTCTTTGCGAGCCTCAACGCCGGAATCGGTATAGCGGTTACTTCAACCAGTACTCTGAGTGGAGCAAAAGTCGGCAATTATTCGCTTGTGCAGCCGACTGGCCTAACCGCCAATTTTACAAACGCACTGGTTGGTAACGGGAAATCCATTACGGTTACAGGTTATACCCTAACCGGATCAGCTTCATCCAACTACTCAATTACACAGCCCGCCGGACTGACTGCCAATATTACACCCAAGACTATAACGATTACCGGTTTGACAGGTGTTAACAGAGCATATGATGCGACAACTTCAGCCTCTGTAACCGGGGATCCGGCATTATCAGGTGTAGTAACGGGTGATTCCGGAAACGTTGTTCCGGGTGGATCACCGGTTTTCGTTTTCGCAACTGCCTCGGTAGGCACAGGGAAACCAATCACAGTTACCGGTTATATCATTACGGGCTCTGCTTCCGGCAACTACTCTTTAACACAGCCAACCGGGATCTTTGCAAATATAACGGCCAGGGCACTTACCATAGCCAGCCCGGTGGCTAACAATAAAACTTACGATGCAACCAATGCTGCAATAATTGCCGGAGTGCTCTCCGGCATTGTCGGAGCTGATATTGTTACTTTAAACGGAACCGGAATCTTCGCCAGTACAAACGTCGGAACGGGCATCGCAGTAATTTCAACCAGCACCCTGGCTGGTGCAAGCGCAGGCAACTATTCGCTCACACAACCAACCGGCCTGACAGCCAATATTACCGCCAAGGCACTAACCATTGCTTCCCCCGCGGCTGTTAATAAGCCATATGATGGAACGAATGCAGCAACGATTACCGGAACCCTCAGCGGGATTGCGGGAACTGATGCTGTTACTTTAACCGGTACGGGAACATTTTCAAGTGTCAATGTTGGCAATGGAATACCGGTTACTTCAACCAGTACTCTAGCCGGAGCGGGTGCAGCGAACTATACGCTCACCCAGCCTGCCGGACTCACCGCAAACATTACACCCAGGGAAATAACAATAACCGGATTGGCCGGGGGGAATAAGACTTATGACGGAACGACGACTGCCACCGTAACAGGAACCCCTGGATTATCAGGTGTTCTTCCTGCTGATGGGCCGAATGTCAACCTGGTGGCAGGTACTCCTGTGTATAATTTCGCAACATCTTCGGCAGGTAACGGGAAAGCCATAATTGTTACAGGTTACTCCTTAAGCGGGTCCGCTGCAGGCAATTACTCCCTCGTTCAGCCAACCGGACTAGTTGCCAATATTTTGGCAAAAGATCTTACTGTAACGGGCCCAACGGCTGCTGACAAAGCTTACAGCGCGACCAATGCTGCAACAATAACCGGTGAACTTGCAGGAAAAGTCGGAGCAGATGTAGTTACCTTAATCGGAACCGGAACGTTTGCCAGTGTTAATGTAGGTACTGCCATTGACGTAACCTCAACCAGCACCCTTGGCGGAGCACAGGCGGGTAACTATACCTTAAAGCAGCCAACCGGCCTGAAAGCCAGTATCACACCTAAAGCATTAACCATAACAGCCACAGGTCCGCCTAAAGTTTACGGCACATCACTTTTATCCGGTCCGAGTTCATTGTATTTTACAACCACTGCAACCGCTGGCAGTGAATTGGTAACCAGTGTTACGCTCCGTCCAAACACTGAAGGGCTTCTGGCAGGAACTCCGGCAGGATCTGCTTATCTGGTAACACCCACTCTGGCAACCGGAACAGGTGGATTCTTAACTACCAACTACAACATCAATTATGTGGTATATTCTGGTACTGTAAGCCCTAAGCCTATCACCGTTACTGCAAAATCGGGGCTTAGAAAACTCTTGGGTACCGGTGACCCGGTATTCACTTACACATGCACTCCTGCACTGGTAGGCGGAGATGTTTTCACCGGCGCTCTTTCGCGTGCACCCGGAGAAACCGTTGAGGGTAGTCCTTATGCAATAACCATTGGCACCCTCTATGCCGGTACCAATTATTCCATAACTTTTGAATCCAGTACCTTTACCATTACATCGGCATCGGAAGCCCTGATAACCGCTTTCAATTTCACGGCATTACCCAATTATGCAGAGACTATTGACCAAATTACAGGATCCATTTCCATTCCGGTTATCAATACCACCAATATTGTTTCGCTGATAGCAGTATTTACTGCTTCACCAGGCGCTGTTGTCAAGGTAGGCACCGTGGTTCAAAACAGCGGCGTTACCTCCAACAATTTCTCAGGTGTGGTCAATTATGTGGTAACGAGTGCCAATGGACTGGTTTCAAAAACCTATGCTGTTTCGGTAAATAAAAATCCCGTTGCTACTGAGAAACAAATTCTGACCTTTTCATTTCCTGAAATTCCGGGTTCAACGGGGGTAATCAATCAAACCGATTACACTGTGACGGTTCATGTTCCTCTAACCTACAATGTAACCAGCCTGGTGGCCACATTTTCCCTCTCACCAGTAGCGACGGCTTTTGTTGGCGGAGTTCTGCAAACCAGCGGTGTATCCTCAAATAACTTTACCACAGCGCTTCCAGGTGGTAGTGGGTTCGCCTATTCGATACATGCAGAAAACGGATCAACACGAAACTATTATGTAAACCTGGTGAGGGATCCTGCCCGAACAGAAAAGCAGTTACTGACTTATGCGCTGCAAGGGATGGCTGGTGCGATTGATGAAATTGGTCACACCATTGAGGTGTCAATTCCTCATTCTTACAACCTAACCAATCTGGTTGCCACCTTCACCAGTTCATTGGCTTCAACAGTCAGAATCGGATCTACTCCTCAAATCAGCGGAGCAACAGCCAATAATTTCAGTTCAGCGGTAGCATATACAGTGGTTGCAGAAAATGGAACTACGCAGAATTATTTTGTTGATGTAATCCAACTTCCGTCCAGCAGTGCGAAACAGATTATCGCATTCCAGTTCTTAGGCCTGACAAAGCCGGCAGTCGGAGTGATTGATCATACAGCAGGGACTATATTGGATAGTGTTCCACATTCGGCCGATATTACCCATCTGGTAGCCACATTTGTCAAATCACCCCTATCCATGGTCACCCTAAACGGAGATATTCAAACCAGCGGAATAACCTTCAACGACTTCTCGTCCCCGGTGGTTTACAAGGTGACAGCTGAGGATGGCAGTGAAAAAAACTATACTGTGCAGGTTACCCAGTTGCCCGCCAGCAAAGAGAACAAGCTGTTGACATTTAGTGTCGGAATTGATAGCGGTACCGCAAACGGAACTATAAATGAGGCTGAAAAATCTGTTATTGTGGAGGTTCCTGAAAGGACAAATATTGTTAATCTGGTGGCAACTTTTACAGTTTCACCTTTCGCTTCGGTAAAAATCGGGGAGGTACTTCAAACAAGCGGGAGCACGCATAATGACTTTACCCTTCCTAAAGCATACAAGATTATTGCTGAAGACGGATCTACCGAGATTTATAATGTTTTGGTAAGGGTTCGGCCGACATTTTTCACTTTTAGTTTTGATGATGTGGCCTCACACCCGGCTGGCATCATTGACAGTGTCGCTCATACTATCGTGGTTCATGTTCCATTTTCGGTGGATAAAAGTGCTCTGAAAGCCTATTTTACCGTAAGCGGCAACTCACAAGTCTATATTGGCACTACTCTGCAGACAACAGGAGTTACCCCAAATAATTTTACCACACCCAAAATCTATACTCTAAATGCCCAGAACGGCAGTTCGCAGAATTACACGGTTTCAGTTATCAGCGATCTGGCAAAAACCGAGAACAAGATACTGTCCTTTGCTTTTAATGCCCTGACTCCACCTTGCACCGGAGTCATTGTCGATTCAACCAAAACGGTAAGCGTAAATGTGCCGTACGGAACCTCAGTGACGAGCCTCGTGGCAACCTATTCCTTATCAGATATGGCCGTTGCAAAAATCGGTACTACGGCTCAAACAAGTGGGGTGACGCCAAATAATTTCTCCGCGAATGTTATTTATTCGATCGTAGCTGAGAATGGCTCTATACAAAATTATACGGTTAAGGTTATTGTCGCTCCGAACCATGAAAAGAAGATTCTTTCATTTCAGTTGCTTGGTTTCCCAAACCCGGTTGTCGGAGTTATTGATGAGGCAATAACCACAGTGACCTTGCATGTGCCTTTTGCCACCAATGTTACGAACCTGATAGCTTCCTTCACTTTGTCAGTGAATGCAATTGCTAAAGTGAGTAATGTATTGCAGGTAAGTGGAGTAACACCAAATAATTTCACTTCAACGGTTACTTATGCCATTTATGCACAGAATGGATCGTTTATTAATTATTATGTGTCTGTAATTGTAGATCTTAATAATCAGAAAAAACTGCTGACTTTTTCGTTTGATGACATCAGCCCTAAACCGGTTGGGATTATTGATGAGGCAAACTTTGTTATAAGAGTCGGCATTCCATTCTCAGTTTCCCGCGCTTCGCTGAGGGCATTTTATACTGTTTCCGCAAAGGCCAAGGTATATATCAATAATATTTTGCAGGAATCCGGGATTACTAGTAATAGTTTTACTGCCGATACGGTCCTGTACAAAGTAGTCGCAGAGGATTTGGGCATCCAGAATTATAAAGTTGTTGTCAGGAATAATCCAATCGAAAGAGGTAAGGAAATTATTTCCTACAATTTCAATTCGCTGACACCTCAGGCTGTCGGAAGTATCGATGGTATTTCGAGATTCATAACTGTTCATGTTCCATTTAATACAAATGTCAGCAGCCTGATCGCAACATTTACGGCATCTCCCAGGGCCAGACTGAATATAGGTACTATTGAACAAATCAGTGGGGTTACCATTAATAATTATACAAATCCGCTGACAATTGTGGTAACTGCTGAGGATGCGACTACGCAGAATTATGTGGTTAGCGTGATTTTGGATCCAAGCGGAGAAAAGCAAATTCTGGATTTCAGGTTCCAGTCATTAGCACCACAAGTAATTGGGATCATCAATGAAACTGCCAAAAGGGTTGATCTTGCTGTTCCTTTTGGCACCAATGTTACCAGCCTGGTTGCTACTTTTACCACTTCTGCAAATTCAACGGTGAAAATTGGTACAACACTTCAGTATAGTGGAATTAGTATAAATAATTTTACCAACTCTCTTATTTACCAGGTAGTTGCACAAAATGGTACCACTCAGAACTATACTGTAGTTGTTGCTTTTTTACCTAATACTGAAAAAAGATTCTTAACCTTCCAGGTTGACAATTTGCTTAGTCCTGCCATCGGTGTGATTAATGAGGCTGCCCATACTATTCAGGTAAGCATACCATTCAGCGTCAGCAGAACCAGTTTGATTGTATCCTACACTGTATCGGTCAATGCAAATGTTTTCCTTGACGGCAGTCAGCAGACTTCTCCCGGATTACCGGTAAATTTCAGTACTTTAAGGACTTATACCGTCAGAGCGCAGGATGGATCGATACAAACCTATGCTGTTAGCGTAATTAATAGTCCACCTGAGTCGGGTAATACCATCCTTAGTTTCAAGTTTGCACAATTAATCCCGGAGGTAGAATGTGTGATTGATCAATCGGGCAGAACGATAACGGGTACAGTTCCGTACGGAACCAACCTCACCAATCTGGTTGCATCGTTCACGAAATCTTACCTGTCGGCAGTGACCATTGGTAGTACCATCCAGCAAAGCGGGATAACGGCAAATAATTTCACCAATAGTGTAATTTATAAATGCACTGCCGAAAATGGGATAATAAATACTTACACGGTTATCATTTCGGTACAGGCGCCTTCAACATCCAAGGAGATTACTTATTTCGCTTTTGAAGATCTTAGTCCTGTATGTATTGGATCAATCAATCAAGCCAGCAAAACGATAAGTGTTGATTTACCGTTCGGTACCAATGCGAGTTTTTTAAGGGCAACTTTTTTTACAGGGTTCAGGCACAGGATGGATCGGTTCAGGATTATACGGTTATCGTGACTGTAAACACTGACACAACTCCCCCAATTGTTTCCAATCCTTCTCAAACAGTGTCCAATGCCTCTGGACAATCTGTTGTAGTTCAGAGCAACAAAGCCACCGGAAAAGTATATATCATCAAAAGTGATGCACCTCAAAGTACTGTTGCTGACTTGGATGCATCTGTTCTGGCTGGTTTGGGGGGGGCGGCAACTGTAACTCAATCCAATACTGAATACAGGATTTCGACCTATTCTTTGGACCATGGCATCTATTATACCTATGCCGTTGACGGGGCTGGCAATAAGTCGGCAAGAGGAATGAACTCAATAAATATCAATGATGTACTCGCACCTGATGTATTTGTTCATTCAGTGACCATATCGAATTCACTGAGAAATTCGGTAAACGTCAGAAGTTCAGAAAGCAAAGGATATGTTTATCTGATTATCGAAGGAGTTCCCCGAGGCACTAAGCAACAATTAGATGCGGCGGTTGGAGCATTAAAAGGTCAAAAGGCAATGGTTACAGCTTCAAATGTTGATATACCTGTTAGCGTATATCAATTGATGCCGGGAAATTACAGGGCTTATGCCATTGATAATCAGGATAATTTATCTACCGAGAGTGCAGAAACGGTTGTGATTACGCAGGCTGGTCATTTGAAGTCAATATTGGCTTTTAGCTTTAATTCACTTACACCGGCAGCAACGGGCCAGATCATTGGGACAGATATATCAGTAGATGTGCCGGTTGGAACTCCGGTATCAGCATTGGTTGCCAACTTTACGCTTTCTTCGTTGGCAAAAGCTTACGTTGGACTGGTGGAACAGATCAATGGTGTAACCCCGAATAATTTCACTAACCCGGTGGTTTACATGGTTGAAGCGGAAGACGGATCCACTCTCGAATACTCGGTGACCGTGAGTTTTTACACATCAATTGATGATCGGGAATGGATCAACAGCGTCAAAGCCTATCCGAATCCTGTCGCAAATCATTTATTCATTGAAATGTCACAACCCGCTGACAGGATCGAGGTTGTAAATGCTTTAGGCCAAACGGTGAATAATTTGATTGAGCCAGGAAGAAACGTGGTTGATATACAAACAGACTCTTGGATGAAAGGCATTTACTTTATCCGGTACTACCTGGAAGAGAAGTATGTAGGGGTGCAGAAGATTATAAAGAATTAGAGTGGTCCCGATCTTCGAAAGTTCGTACTGCGTGAGGGGGTCCCGACCTGCGAAAGTTCGTACAGCGTGAGGGGGTCCCGACCTGCGTCGGGATGACAATGGTTATGGCAGGAAGGGGAGGTATAATTGTTGGCGGTAGTGGTTGCGGTTGAAAGGCAGGCATTCTTCGATTGTACTGACCTGTTTTGTGGTATAGATCATTTTCTCAAGCAACTCGGGTGCCCGGTGCATGCCTTCGCCAATGTTGATCATAACTCTTTCCCCGTTATGCAGGGCACCGGTTTTCAGGGCTTCAAAGAAACCTCCCACCGCGATCGCTGCTGCCGGGCCGATTCGAACAGATGATTCGAATGATACCAGGCGGGCAACCTCTGCATGAAGATTTTCGTCAAACGTAAGGAATTCTCCATCAGTTGATTGAACAAGTTGCGCCAAAATCGGATAAGTTTGAGGGTTGCCATTGGCCAGAGTTGGAATACATGTATTAGGGTGATCGAGGATTGGAAAGCGGGTTTTCCATCCTTCAGTAAAGCCCTCCAGCCTGGCCTGTTCCCAGGCCATTGTCATTGGGTTACAGCCACTGGCCTGAATCAGTATATACCTGGATTCTTTTTCAAACAACTTCAGGTGCCGTATATCCTCAAGACCCTTGTGGATGGCAATGGGCCCGGTACCTCCTGCCAAGGCCTGGATATACACATCCGGAATATAGCCCAACAGTCGCAGCCATTCAAAAACCTGGGTTTTCTTTGCCTCAACCCGGGCCGGATCTATGTTGCCGCCCGACATCGGAATATGATGCCTGCCAGAGAATTCGGCGCAAAGTTTTTTTGCAAGAGAATAATCACCCCTCACCCTGAAAACCCGCTGACCGTAGCATCCAACACCGGCCTCATTGGCTGTAAGGGCATCGTCGGGAATAAAAACAGACAATGAAATACCTGCCAATGCCAGATAATGTGCGAAAGCATTTGCAATATTTCCGGTGCTGGCGACACAATACTCACTGATTCCGTTTTCCTTTAAAACAGAGGCTACTACTGAAGCGGCCACGTCCTTGAATGTTCCGGTTCCGGGATTTTTATCGTTCCGGTATGCGAGAACCGTAAGGTCGAGGCCGTAAAACCTGAGTGCAAATTCTTCCAGAAATCTCCATCTGTCAACCGGTATGACTCCTTCACCGTCGGTTATCATATTGTTTCGGTCGAGAAGCGGCAAGTAATCAAAATAGTGGAAAAGCGAATCAGGGTGGCCCGCCCGGTTATTGATCAGGTCGGTGAGTTTCAGATAATCGTTGTTGTACTTTACATCAACCCATTTCCCGCCACATGCCGTGCATTTCTGGCCATCATTGAACCATTGGCCGAACCCTTCGATTTTATTACCGCAGTTCCGGCAAATGAAGTAATACTTGTTGTTTTCCATGGTAACGCAGGTTAAAGAATCATTCCGGCGGCAACTGTTTGGTTGCTTCCTTCATCTATCAGCACGAGGCTTCCGGTTATCCGGTTTTTGAAATAGGAATCGAAAAACAGAGGTTTGGTAGTTTTGATCCTTATTTTTCCGATATCGTTCATTCCGATCCTGAGGTCTGACCGGTTTTGTTCCAGAGAATCTATATTCGTTTTGTAGTCCACCTCGCGGATCAGGCACCGGGCTTCGCGTGAAGTATGGCGAATGATATATTTCCCTGACGGGTTGAGGGGTTTTTCATGAAACCAGCAAATCATGATGTCAATTTCCTGGGAAATGGAAGGGAGGTTTCCTTTTTTTACAATCATATCGCCGCGGCTGATATCTATATCATCTGATAGTCTTAGTGTTACAGACTCAGATACGTTGGCCACCGGAATGCGGGATTGAAGCAGGTCGATAGCTTCTATGTTTGTCTCCTTCATTCCTGGCAGAACCACCACCGGGTCGCCTACCGAGAAGGAGCCACCGGCTACCCGGCCGGCATATCCGCGATAATCATGGAACTCGCCGGATATAGGACGGATAACATATTGCACCGGGAATCGAGCATCAACACGGTTCAGGTCGGAAGTGATGTCGATTGTTTCGAGAAGGTGCAGAAGAGTTGGACCCGTAAACCAGGTCATATTTTCAGAAGGATTCACCACATTATCGCCATTAAGCGCACTGATCGGCATAAAGCGAATATCGGGAATGGATAATTTGGACGACATGGTCAGGAAATCCTCCCGGATCTGATTGAATCTCGATTCCGAGTAGTTTACGAGATCCATTTTGTTTACACAGATAATCAAATGAGGAATTTGCAGGAGATGAGCGATATAGGAATGACGAATAGTTTGTTCATAAACTCCGTTCCTGGCGTCGATCAGTACGATAGCGAGGTTTGCGGTAGATGCGCCGGTCACCATGTTACGGGTGTATTGAATATGCCCGGGAGTGTCGGCGATTATGAATTTACGGAGTGGTGTGGCGAAATAGCGGTAGGCCACGTCTATTGTGATACCTTGTTCGCGTTCAGCGCGCAGACCATCCGTAAGAAGAGCAAGATTTATCTGTTCATTTCCGCGACGGATACTATCGCGTTCGATAGCCTGGAGCTGATCCTCAAAGATCGACTTGCTGTCATATAATAGTCTGCCGATCAGTGTAGATTTTCCATCATCCACGCTACCGGCGGTTGTGAACCGCAGGAGCTGCATGTTCAGGTAGGCTTCGGAGCTAAAATCGGATTCGGGCATAAGGAGGTTGTCGGGTTTCAGGTATCGGGTATCGGGTAAATTCAGTGTAGCGTGAAGGGGTCCCCGCTTTCGCGGGGATGACAGAAAAGGGCGCAGTGCAGCGGGTAGATGTTCCCGCTTTCGCGGGGATGACAGAAAAGGGCGCAGTGCAGCGGGTAGATGT
>JAPLDV010000296.1 GCA_026391235.1 Bacteroidia bacterium
ACTGATCGCCCTTTGCCTGATAACTTCCTGTAAGTCAAAAAAACCAGAAGTAAAGAAAGCTACCCCGGTCAGTACCGAATCGCTTCTTACCCGCAAAGTGAAGGACGAAATCATTAAGGTTGCCTATTCCCTCCCGACCAATACTGAAACCGTAAACCTGATTAATGCTACAGGAGCGTCCTATCTGGCAGGCGTTACAGGTCAGGACATGAAAACGGGAAATTTATTAACCCGGAATGAAAGGGCAACAGCTTATGGTACCCTGCTTTTTGATTTAGCCTATACTCATACGTATAAACAGGTTGAACCATTTTCAAAACTGCTAAAAATCTTCGGGACGCTTACCAGCGAATTGGGATTTGAAGAACTCGTTCAAATGCAGAAAAGTTTTCAGGTAGATTACCAGGAACATAAGGACAACAAGGATTCTTTAAATGTGCTTGTGGCTAATTTGCTCAACAAAACCAACGAATCAATCCGGAATAATGGAACGGCTGTTGATATTTCCCTGGTGGTTGCCGGTGCAGCATTAAAATCATTGAATGTTATAACCAATATTACCCTGTTTGCTAAAAACCCGGATAAACTGATTGAGGTTCTCAAAAATCAAAAGACCGTCGTAAGTAGCGTGTGCGCGATACTGGAAAAATCTCCCGAGAATCCGGATGTCAGTAAATTATATAAATCATTGGTACCGATCAACGACCTCTTTAACTCTCCGGAGACCTTCAACGTTCAAACGGTTGAGAAAATAAACAAACTTACCGGGTTCATTTCGAAATAGCAGGCTGTTGCAATGATCAGCAGATCAGGGCCTGATCCGGGTTATTGCATGCATGCCTAAAGAAACGCTGAGGGACTTCCGATGGCGATGAATGAATCCACCCTGAATGCATTGATCAATCTTTTTGCGGTTTTTAGCATTAAGGGGGAAAAGGATTATGGTACTGCCAGAAAAATTCTGGAGGAGTATCTCACAAATCAATTGGGAATCAGGAATCCGGTTGAATATATTTCCCTGTTTTATGAGATATTTGATTTGTACAAGAGCGGGATTCACGACCTTAATGAGGAGAACACCAGGGTTATTGCCGGAAAGATATGCAACCAGATCAAGAGCCGTATCCCTCACGCTGAGCAGGTAATGATCTTTCTGCATTTCCTCGAGTTGGCAAAAAGCGACTGTAGCTTTGTTGAGCAAGAATTGTATGACCTGGTTGCTGATATTTTTTAAATCAAGGCACACGACAATCTGGCTTTCAAACAGAATATCTTTTCTGAAAATTCCGGAGATCTGCTGATATATTATGTTTCCGAAATTGAACAATTCATATTCAAGTATTTCGGAAACGATCCCTTGTTTCTCGAAGGTAGCAGCCTCCGGCGTAGCCGGTTCTATATTTTCAACCAGGGCAGCATCATTCGGGGCAGATTAAATACCAGCATTTACTACACCGAGGTTTCTGCGGTTTTCTTCAAAACCCAATCCAATGAACCGCTGGTATTTACGAGCATAGAAATAACCTATGCTTTTCCAAAAAGTAAGAATGGCATCCATAATTTCAGCTTTTCCGAGAATTCCGGACAACTGATAGCAGTGATGGGAGGCAGCGGAGTCGGTAAATCAACCCTGTTAAACGTTCTCAATGGCAGCCTTCCGCTGAAAACCGGTAAGATCACCATAA
>JAPLDV010000728.1 GCA_026391235.1 Bacteroidia bacterium
AGCGGTGGCTGCAGGGATCATGAGTTTAATTTATGGAAGCTTCCGCCTAATGCATTGAATCCTCCGCCGGTTGAATTAGCGCTATCTCATAACGCCAACGGCGACATGTGCGAAGCCTGGATCACGCGCTGGCTGGCATTCTCACTGGTTCCGCTTCGTGAAGCTGGAAAGCATGAAACAAAATTCCTGCTGAGAGGATCACCTGAAATGTCGGCGTACTTCGGGGAGTTCACCTATAAATATTAATCCCTGCTGTTTGAATTCCGTGGTCTGCAAAGGGGTCCCCGCCTTCGCGGGGATGACAACGATCCGAGGGTAATTTTTGCGTGTCACGTTTCACGCATCACGTGTCACGATTCTTTTTTGTTTTACACAAACCTTTTTGTATCTTTGCGCGTTAATTTAAAGAAAACTGTAAAATTTTAATAAACATGTACTTAACGGCAGAAAAGAAACAAGAATTTTTCGAGAAGTACGGGAAGTCCAATACAGACACCGGTTCGCCAGAGGGACAGGTTGCCTTATTCTCCTACCGTATTGCTCATTTGACAGGGCATTTGAAGAAAAACCGCAAGGACTTCAGTACCCAGCGATCGTTGATCAGATTAGTAGGTAAACGCAGAAGGCTGCTCAACTATCTCAAGGACCGGGACATAGCGCGTTACCGGGCGATTATTAAAGAATTGAACTTACGTAAATAACCCAGGAAGAAAAGGCAATATCAAAATTGCCTTTTTTCTTCTTAATTAATCCGATTTTATAAGATGTATCAAGTATATCAGAAGACCATCACATTGAATGATGGACGGACGATAACCATTGAAACCGGTAAACTGGCCAAACAGGCCGACGGCTCTGTGGTAGTCACCATGGGAAAAACCATGATCCTGGCGGCAGTGTGTGCCTCCAAAACGGCAAAAGAAGGTGTCGACTTCATGCCACTAAGTGTTGAATACAAAGAGAAATTTGCTGCAGCAGGACGTTTCCCTGGTGGCTTCATGAAAAGGGAAGCTCGTCCGAATGACAATGAGGTCCTGATTTCCCGCCTCGTCGACCGCGCTTTGCGTCCACTTTTTCCGGATGATTATCATGCAGAAGTATTTGTAACCCTTAGTCTCTTGTCAGGTGATATCACCTGTCCACCGGATGCGCTGGCCGGATTGGCCGCTTCGGCAGCATTTGCATTGACTGATATTCCTTTCGCCGGCCCGATCAGCGAAGTGCGTGTTGCCCGCATCGACGGAGACATGGTTATTAATCCAGGCATGGATGACCTTAAAGAGGCTGATCTCGATGTTATTATCGCCGGAACCTATGACAATATCATGATGGTTGAAGGTGAGATGCATGAAGTTTCAGAATATGAAATGCTCGAAGCAATCAAATTCGGTCACGAAGAAATAAAGAGGCATTGCCAGGCTCAGCTTGAAATGCGCAAAGAACTTGGAAAAGACAGCATCAGGGAATATAGTCATGAGACCAACGACCCCGATCTGAAAACAAAAGTTTTCGAATCAACCTATCAGCAGGTATATGATATTGCCAAGGCTCAAAAACCTAAGCATGAGCGTGCTGAAGCATGGGAAAAACTGGAAGAGGAATACATCATCTCTATGGGCGAAGAAGCCACTGACATTGTTAAGTCGATGGTAAAGAGGTATTTCCACGATGTAATGAAAGAAGCCACGCGGAATATGCTCCTCGATGAAGGTATCCGTCTGGATGGCCGTAAAACCGATGAGATCCGCGAGATCTGGAGCGAAGTTGATTATCTTCCGATGGCGCATGGCTCGGCAATATTCACCCGCGGTGAAACCCAGTCGCTGACCACCATTACTCTCGGAACAAAACTCGACGAGAAAATTGTCGATGAAGTTTTGAACCAGGGGAAAGACAGGTTCCTGCTCCATTACAATTTTCCGCCTTTTTCAACCGGCGAAGCTCGTCCGATGCGCGGCATCAGCCGCAGGGAAATTGGTCATGGTAACCTGGCTCACAGGGCAATTAAGCCCATGCTGCCGGATCCCGAGGATAATCCATACGTAATCCGCATTGTTTCAGATATCCTTGAGTCGAACGGTTCCTCTTCCATGGCAACGGTTTGCGCTGCTACCCTGGCTTTGATGGATGCAGGCGTGAAAATCAAAAAACCGGTTTCAGGTATTGCTATGGGACTCGTGGTTGGTAAAGACAAGCGATATAAGGTGTTGTCGGATATTCTTGGCGACGAGGATCATCTTGGTGATATGGACTTTAAAGTTACCGGTACCAGGGATGGCATTACCGCCTGCCAGATGGACATCAAAGTTGACGGGCTATCCTATGAGATTCTCGCCGAAGCACTTGAACAGGCAAACCGCGGAAGAATGTATATCCTGGATAAGATTCTTGAAACCATCGCAGAACCACGTGAAGACTACAAACCGCATGTTCCGAGAATACAAACCATGACCATTCCAAAGGATATGATCGGCGCGGTTATCGGTACAGGTGGAAAAATCATTCAGGAAATTCAACTGCGCACCCACACCATCATTAAGATAGAGGAAAAAGATGTCATAGGATTTATCGAGGTAGATTCTCCGGATAAGGAAGCAATTTAGGCTGCCATGGAAATTATCCAGGGTATCTGTGCTGTTCCGGAAGTTGGACAGATTTACAACGGAAAGGTTGTATCGATAGTTGCCTTTGGTGCATTCATCGAAATCCTGCCTGGAAAAGAAGGTCTTCTTCATATTTCGGAAATCTCCTTTAAACGGTTGGAAACCGTCGAGGAAGAGCTCAAGGTTGGCCAGATGATCGAGGTAAAGCTCATCGAAATTGATGAAAAATCCGGTAAATATCGCTTGTCAAGAAAAGTACTTCTGCCAAAGCCTGAAGGTTATGTAGAGCCTGTTCAGCATGATCGTGGTCCAAGAGGCCCGCGGGATGACCGTGGCGGACGTGATAACCGTGATCGCCGTGATAGCGGCGACCGTGGCGGAAGGCCGCCCCGCAGGGATTATGACCGTCGTTAATCGATCGGTTAACAAGATATAGCTGATAAGATCCCTGCAATCGCGGGGATTTTTTTATTTTTAAGCCATGGAACTAAATAAGAAATATCCATGTAAGTACAGGTTAGTGATTATCGAAGGCAATATCGGAGCCGGAAAAACATCCCTGGCTAGCAGAATCAGTGCGGATTATAACTGTCACCTGATTTTGGAACGATTCGCCGATAACCCATTCCTGCCAAAATTTTACCAAGATCCGGATCGCTTTGCATTCCCTCTTGAGATGTCATTTTTGGCCGACCGGTATACACAATTGAAAAAGGAGCTTATTGATCCTGATATTTTTAGCCCGTTCATTATTACAGACTATTGTTTTATGAAATCACTGATATTCGCGGGGAATACACTTAGCGGTGATGAGTACAACCTGTATTCACAGTTATTTCATATCATGAACTCATCACTACCAAAACCCGACCTGTTAGTTTATTTGCACCAGGATCCTGATAATCTGCTTATTAATATCTGGAATCGGGGTCGCGAATATGAATCTGCCATTACAGCCGATTATCTTAAAAGGATTCAGTCCGGGTATTTTGATTTTTTCCGACAGGAGTTATCAATAAGGATACTCGTGGTGGATACGCGGGAAATTGATTTTGTGAATAACCGCGAGGATTATCATACTCTGGTTGCTTCAATTTTCGGTCAGGAATACCCCGTTGGTTTAACAAGAGCTTTTCCAAATCGGGTGAAGTAAAGTGTGCGATTAACATTTTTATTGTATCAGATTTTTTTTTTCATTGATCTGCAAAAGATTTATATTTTTGTGGTACATTGAAAACGAAAAAACAAACATAAAATCAGTCGTTATGAAGAAATTCAACCTCAGTATTATGATGGCCATTGCTGTCATTGTGGTCCTATCGGGCTGCAACGGGCTCAACAAAATGAAGAAATCCGCATCAGGGATTAAGTACGAAGTAAAACCAGATGTGTTGGAAATGCATGGCGGAAATGTCGGCCTTTCAGTTGTGGCCACATATCCCGTAAAATTCTTTAACAAGAAAGCCGTGGTAGTAGCAACGCCCGTACTAAAAACTCCTGCCGGCGATGTTGAATTTAAACCCTTAACATTGCAGGGAGAAAAGGTTACCGACAATAATAAGGTGATTAATTTTGCATCAGGCGGTAAGGCAACCTTTGAAGGAACCATTCCTTACACTAAAGACATGCGTCAATCCGAATTGATTATGAAGGTGGAAGCTTCGATGAAATTGAAAAAAGTTGCTTTTGAACCTGTCAAAATTGCTGACGGTGTTATTTCAACCCCGGTTCTCCTGGCCAACCAGCTGGGTGAAGTAGTTGTGGCTCCGGACAAATTTCAACGAATCGTTCCGGAAACCTACAAGGCTGAGATTAAATATGATATCAACAGAGCTGAGGTGAAAAAGACTGAAATGAAATCAGAAGCAGTAACAGCTCTGAAAGATAAAGTTAAAACCGCCAATTCGAAATCAAATTACAACATCAAAGGTGTTGATGTTTCAGCTTTTGCATCACCCGACGGGAAGCTGGAACTGAATGATAAACTGGCCAAGGAACGTTCGCAAACAGCTTCTAAGTTTTTCAAAAAAGAGCTGGAAACCATGAAGGTTTCGAAAGCCGACCAAAGCGAATTCTTTAAACTGATGTCCACAGCTGAAGACTGGGATGGTTTCAAGGATCTGGTTACGAAATCAAAAATTCAGGATAAAGATTTGATATTAAGGGTGTTATCAATGTATAATGATCCTGATGTCCGTGAAAAGGAAATTCGCAATATTTCAGTTGCTTTTACGGAATTGGCTGACCAGATTTTACCCGCTTTGCGCCGTTCGAAGTTTTCCGTCAATGTTGATGTTGTCGGCAAATCAGATGAGGAATTACTGAAAATCGCTACCAGTAAGCCTTCGGATCTTGAAATCGAAGAGGTTCTTTATGCTGCAACCCTAACCAAAGATGTTAAAGTTCAGAATGGCATCTATAAGGCCGCTACGGAAAAATTCCCAACCTGCTACCGTGCATGGAATGACTATGGAATGACCGCCGCTCAGCAAGGGGACATGAAAACCGCTAAAACCGCCGCTGCCGGAAGTCAGGCTGAACACAATATGGGTATCGTTAACGTTAAGAAAGGCGATTACAAGCAGGCCGTTACCAACTTCGGCTCTTCATGCCTGTTTAATGCAGCTTTGGCTCAAACCCTGAACAAAGACTACGCAAAAGCTCTAAAAACCCTTGATTGTATTACTGAACCCAATGGCATTACCAGCTACCTGAAGGCAATTGTTTATGCACGCCAAGGACAGAGCGCCAATATGTTCAAATCTCTCGAAGCTGCCGTTGCCGCTCAGTCTGATCTGAAACAGATGGCTAAAACCGACCTTGAGTTCGGCAAGTTTTTCGAGGATGCCAAATTCCAGGGGATCGTGAAATAATTGAATATTACGTAGAGACGTTTATAACCGTCTCTACCGATAGACATTATCATTCATAACAAAAAGGGCCGCTTCAAACGAAGCGGCCCTCTTTGTTAGTGACAAGTGACAAGTGACCGGTGATCGTGAAACGTGACTCGTGACGCGAAAGAGTGACAGTTGGCTGGTTAGTTGAGATTGAATTTGATCGGAATGGAGAATTGAACATTTACGGGTTTTCCTCTTTGCAGACCCGGCTTCCAGTACGGAGCTGATTTTAGCACATTAATAACTGCCTCGTCGAGCGATGGATCCACTCCTCTTGCAATGTTTATCTTCTTCACTTCACCGGTTCTGCCGACAACAAATGATACTACAACCGTTCCTTGTATGCTGTTCTCCATGGCAATTGGCGGATATTTAACATTGCTTTGGACCCATTTGAGGAATTTGTCAAGGTTTCCACCCTGAAATTCGGGCATTTCATCAACAACCTCGAAAACCTTGGCATCTTCCGCGTCCATTTCAGTCTCTTGGGTCTTCTTAACCTTTACCGGTTTGCAAGGAACTTCTTTGGTGATTTCAGCCTTGTCATCCGCTTCCTTGGACAATGGGATTTTGTAAGCCGTAACCTCAACGGCTTGATTCATTCTGTCGATCCGCTGTTTAATCTCATCAATGTCAGCCTTTGAGTACCCGGCTTTGGTGAGTTCTTTTTCTACGGCCATCTTTGAAATTT
>JAPLDV010000060.1 GCA_026391235.1 Bacteroidia bacterium
TCAGCGGAATGGTTCCGGTGTACTCATAAAGGCTATGGGTGCGGTATGCGAATGTCATCCCCAGGCCACACCTTCCATCGGTCGTGGAGCCTGTACCGGATCCATCACTTGCCTGGAATTTCGCTGAGCGAATTTCGCATCCCAGGAGGTAGAACTGGCCGGCACTGTCCTGAGCAATCAGGACCAAGTCTTCGTTCTTGGTTGCGTTCATGAACCCCAGTAGCTTCTTATCCAACCCAGGGGCGAACACGTGGAGTAAGAATTCATAACCTTTTCCACCTTCTTCACCGATCACGTTGATGTCCAGCCTGGCTGCATCCTCGGTAGTGTACAGCTCGAACATCCGTTTACCGGGTTTCATCGCGATGCTGACTGTGAAAGTACCAAATGCGTCGTGCGTCAATGACAATTTCGCATCGATCTGCCATGGTCATGCCGGACCATCGTCCAAAATAGGTCCACGGGGCGAGTCCTTGGCGGTTTTACCATCAGTCACCATCATGACAGGATTAATTTGTCCCACCCACGTCACACTGGTAACAGGCTTAATGATCAAGCTCCGGTTCCCTGAACTTCACGTACCGGTGCTCGTCAACAACCTGGCAGTTCTTGATCACAGCGTTTTTATGTATCGCTTCGAGATGAAATCCGCATTTCTGTAAAACCCTGGCAGATGCAGGATTATAGGAGAAAAGATCCGCATAAATTCTCTGAATATCAGGGTAATGCAAAAAGATATGATCCACAAGGAGGGTAATCGCAGTCGAGACCAACCCAAGTCCCCAGTATTGCTCTGAAAGCCAATATCCGATCTCAGTATTTATTCGGTAAACATCATCTTTGAAAATAGCTCCGATACCACCAACAGCCTCACCATCAATTTCAATGGCTAATAATAGATTGGTAGCTTCGTTCATTGCCGTATTTAGCCAAACTTTGCCGGCCTCTTCGGAATAAGGATATGGAAAAGCATCCCGCAGGTTTATCCAGATATTGAAATTGTTGGCATGCCTGACTAATGAAGTCAGATCTTCTTCACGCCAGGGGCGTAACGTCAGGCTATTCGAGGTAAGTGTAACCATACAATCCCGACCGGTAATTCGATAAAAACTCCTTGCCTTCTTCGGCGGTAATAATACCTGATTTTACTGACGATGTGACCCAGGTTTCTACTGTACGAACCATTTTTTTAGGGTTATATTGCACATAATCAAGAACTTCAGCAACTGTTTCACCATCAATGATCTGATCGATCGAGTAACCTTTGCTGTCGACCGACACGTGAACAGCATTGGTATCCCCGAACAGGTTATGCAGATCACCAAGAATTTCCTGATAGGCTCCAACCAGAAATACGCCGATATAATAGGGATCTTTCGCAATCAAAGAATGAACCGGCAGATAGTGCGACAGATTCCGTGTTGAGATAAAATTATCAATCTTTCCATCGGAATCACACGTAATATCCTGCAAAGTGGCTGACCGGTCGGGTTTCTCATCCAGACGGTGAATCGGGATGATTGGGAAAATCTGGTCAACGGCCCAGGAATCGGGCAGCGACTGGAAGAGTGAGAAGTTGCAGAAGTATTTATCGGACAATAATTTAGGCAGGTGCAGCAGTTCCTCCGGGATATGCTTTAGTTCGTTGGTCATCTGGTAAATCTCTTTGGCAATCGACCAGAACAGGCGCTCAATCTGGGCGCGGGTTTTCAGGTCGAGCAGGCCAAGACTGAAGCGGTCGAGCGATTCTTCACGGATTTGCTGGGCGTCGTGCCAGGTTTCCAGCATACTGAGCTGATTGAGTGTTTCCCATGAGGCATAAAGTTCCTGAACCAATGCGTGATCTTCTGGGCTGATATCTTCATTGTCATCCCAGGCGGGGGTTGTTGTGGCCTCCAGAACCTCAAAAACGAGGACTGAGTGGTGGGCGGTTAGCGACCGGCCTGATTCGGTAATGATGTTGGGGTGGGGAATGCCATTTTTGTCGCTGGCGTCGACCATCGCAAAAGTGGCATCATTCACATATTCCTGAATGCTGTAATTGACACTGCTTTCGCTGTTCGACGAGCGGGTACCGTCATAATCAACACCCAAACCCCCGCCGATGTCAACAAAATCCACTTTGAACCCTCTGGAATAGAGCTGCACATAAAACTGCGAGGCCTCACGCAAGGCCAGCTTAATCCTGCGGATTTTAGTGACCTGGCTGCCGATATGGAAATGAACGAGTTTGAGGCAGTCCTTCATCTCCCTCTTCTCCAGGAACTCCAGTGCTTCAATCAGCTCGCTCGAGGTAAGTCCGAATTTACTGACATCGCCCCCGGAGTCTTCCCATTTTCCGCTTCCCGAACTGGCCAGCTTTACCCGGATTCCGATGTTGGGCTTTATTTTATGCTGCTTTGCAATTTTGGTTATCAGTTTCAGTTCATTAAGCTTCTCAACCACGATATAGATCCGCTTTCCCATCTTTTGAGCCAGCAGGGCTAACTCGACGTAGTCCTCATCCTTATAGCCATTGCAGATAATGAGTGAATCCGTATCGGTGTTGATTGCTATAACTGCATGAAGTTCGGGTTTTGAACCTGCTTCCAGACCGATATTGAATTTCTTCCCGTGGCCCACAATCTCTTCAACAACGGGGCGCATCTGGTTCACCTTGATGGGATAGATGATAAAGTTTTGTGCTTTATAACCGTATTCCTCAGCTGCTATCTTAAAACAACTCGACATGATCTCGATCCGGTCGTCGAGAATGTCGGGAAACCGGATCAGCATCGGGGCCGAAACATCCCGAAGCTGAAGTTCTTCAACCAGCTCCAGCAGGTCAACCTGAGCGCCTTTGTTTTTGGGAGTTACAACAACATGTCCCTTATCATTGATCGAAAAATAATTGACCCCCCAACCATTGATGTTGTAGAGTTCAGCCGAATCCTCAATGCGCCATCTTCTCATTGTGCTAACCTGTTATCAGACAAAAGAATAAATCATACTTTAATTGTTCAGGCTGCTAATTTACGAGTTCCTGTCAAGTTTTTGCAATTTGTTGGAAAGTTGTTTGTCGGGCGGCGGATGCAGCTTTTGCTGCCATCGGCACTATTGCTTTAAGCTGTTAAACCAGTTGATGGTTGCAATTAAGCTGGGAATGACACAAGTGCTGTGCGTTCCGCCTGGCAAGGGGTTGACCAAGGTAACACCCGTGAAACCCCTGGCAATAAAATGATCCCTGGCAATTTGAGAGTTCTTATACGGAACATGCTGATCTCCATCGCAATGGCACATCTGTATGGGTGCTTTGGGGGTCCAGTCGTACAAGTCGTTTTCTCTCAGCTTTACTTTAAAGGGATTATTTTCATCTGTTTTTAATGTTTGTAAAAAGGCCGGTGTAATGATAGCTGATGGAATTTTTGATGAAGGCAGCAGAGACTCTACCGTCGATATACCGGAGGTTGTGGGCGGAGTAAAATAGGGAGAAAGTGATGTGTTAAACGGACTCGAAAGTAAACCATCGAAATTCGGGTAAAGTTGATACACGTAATTGTAAGCAAATAACAGGTATACAAGATATCCTGGTGCGGGATAAGCCTGTTCTTTCAGGAGAATGTCGTACATGGTGCCGGAAACATCATAGGGACCGGCCATCGGCGCGGATGCCGTAACGGTGAACTCCGCACTGTATTGTTCTTCGATCATTTTGTGCGTGGCCATGGCCGCATGTCCACCTTGGGAATACCCGCACAGGAACAACTGGTTGTTTAGGGATAAATTCAGCGTATCACACAGCTTTCTACTGGCCCTCAGCATATCTATCGTTGCCGAAGCCTCCGTTTTTGCATGGATGTAAGGATGTAAACCCGATCCTGATCCCAGCCCGAGATAATCCGGTAAACAAATGGCAAATCCCTGCGATCCGATCAAAACGCCAATCTGCGCTTCGTAACTCATAAACGAAGGAACATCGGTATTTCTTAATATGGTTCCATGATTGTAGCTGGCCAGGGGCAACGCTTTTTCAACCCCCGGAGGAATGACAAAAAGGCCCGAAGCATTGGTAATATTCCCGAATGGGTCTTGAGTTTTGTATACCACAGAATACAAATCAACAGTGTAAAGAGCTGATACCTGGCTGTTCAGTTCAGGAGTCATTCCAATGAGGCTATTGATCTGTTCCTTCGAGTAACTTGAAATCTTAGTGTAGTTAACCAGCATGCCTTGTTCAGGCAGATCTTGTTCTGTAGGATTGGAATCATCTTTGCTGCAATACGTTAGAAGAAAGAGTA
>JAPLDV010000849.1 GCA_026391235.1 Bacteroidia bacterium
GAAAAATCCATTACCCCGTCCTTACACGGACAAATCGGGAAAGAAAATTCCTTCCCCCAACCGGCTGAGTCAACACAGGAAAGTTGTGGATAGGCCCTGATGGCAGCCGACATATGGCCCGGCATATCAACTTCAGGAACAACATCAATGTAATGAGCTGTGGCATAAGCAACAATGTCACGAATATCCTGCTTGGTATAAAATCCGCCATAGATTTTCAAGCCATTAACCTCTTTAACAAAGCGGCTGTCGAGGGTATAATTTATGTCATTGGTGGCTAATTCCATGCAGGTTGAATCGTAATGATTGAATGATCGCCAGGCGCCTGTTTCCGTAAGCAACGGGAACCTGTCAATCTGAATACGCCATCCCTGGTCGTCGGTCAGATGAAGATGAAGTTTATTCAATTTGTAATAAGCCAGCCAGTCAATGATCTTTAATATATACTCTTTGGTAAAGAAATGCCTCGAAACATCCAGGTGAAATCCCCTCCACGAATATTTTGGTTTATCCTTTATCGTCATATACCGAAGATTGAAAGTGGCCATTTTCAGGCCTGATGTTGAATTCCAGATCATCTGCCGGATCGATTGTGCTGCATAATAGGCCCCAGCCGGGGTTTTAGCCGTCACAATAATTCCTTTACCGGAAATTTCGATCTGATAACCATCAGCATCGGGAGTGTTATCTGCCATGAATTGAATATTGGTTTTACCAATAGCTGAATCATTTTTTATTATCGTTGAGCTAAAAGCCTGAACTAGAGCATTTTCGACTACCGCAATTGCAGGCTGAAATTGCAAATTGTTTACCAGAACAATATTCTTATCAATAACCAGATTGCCGTCAGAAAAATCGACACTTAATGGAAGAGGTATAATTCCATGTATATGATTTGCCGGAACCTCCGGGTTTTCGGGATTCCTTTTACACGTTGGAAACAGAACCAGGCAAAATATTAAACTACCTATTCCAAGATAGATTTTACGGTTCATTCTCATGCCAAATCTTCTTTCTCTTTGAATCCAATCCTTTAAGCAGAGACGGATAATTATCCGTCTCTACGCCACCATTCTTTCGGCACCGCCTGCTTTTTCAAACCCGGACCTTCAACGGCAACCTGAAAAACATAATCAACAGCCCCGTTGTAATATTGCAGCCTGATCTTATGCAAACCGGCACTTAGCAATACATAACCGGCTTCCTCCGATTCACCGTGTGCTCCGTCATTATCGGTGATCAAAAGATCGTCAATCATCAGGTTCGACCCATCATCCGAAGTGGTAAAAAAAGTATAGGCCCCGGCTGCAGAAATCAGGATATAACCGTCATAAACGACACCGAAGTTTTCGGGCCGGTGATCAGCAGGAAGATCCGGAGTCAGACTATTTCCCGTCTTTACAGGGGTCAGTTTCGACCAGTCCGGCAGTCTCCTCCAACGGCCTTCATAGTAAGCCCAGTTCAGTCCGGGCTTAAGGTTTGCAATATCATTTTTGAGAGCCGGCAAGGCTTTTATTCCTTCGAACGAGATCGGTTCATTGATTTTTGCGGCAGTTTCAAGTGCTTTGGAAGGGTCGCGCGGAAATTCAACACCAATCTGACCAGCCGGTTTTGACAGACGATTGGCATCATCGGAAACAGTTATTGCTGCAACGCGAAGTTCCTTCATATCAGGCAGTTGCAAAGTTTTGGCTCCAACAGGTATTTCGATGGCTACCCGGAAAAGATATCCGAATACATAGGCTTCGTTCTCGTTGGTCTTGCCCAGATGGCGGTGGGTGGCAACGTATCCCACCGGAACATGCTTGATGAATGCCGGTATGGTTGCGACCGGGCGCGGATGAACCACACCGTT
>JAPLDV010000812.1 GCA_026391235.1 Bacteroidia bacterium
CGTGGCAGCGCAGAACGCCCTGCTATTCCTTGTGCTCTGGGAAGTGATGGCTTTGAGCTCATTTTTCCTTGTCACATATGAGCATAAGGAGGGAATCATGGCAAAACCGATCAAAGAAACCCCCATTTTATATGGTAAAGATGCGCAAAAATTTGAAAAAAAAATAACCCTCAATAAAGTGAATACGGCTCCTAAGTCAGAGTATGATAGGGTTATGAAGAATTACAATAAAATCAAAGAAAAGATGCAAAAAGTGTGATAGAGCAATTTGCTTTTTCCCGCCTTAAGCCTACTACGGCCATAAAACCATTTGACTGTGATAATCAAGACCTAAACGATTTTTTGTTGCAAGATGCTGTTAATCATATGAAAGAATTACTCGCAATAACTTATCTTTGGGAAGATGAGTCAGAGACGGTAGCATATTTTAGTGTTTTAAATGATAGTATCAGGCATGGTGACACAACCATAAGTAAACTACGCAAGATATTAAAAATAATGCCTTTTAAAAAAAGAGGATATCCCAGTCATCCAGCCGTTAAAGTGGGTAGACTTGCTGTTAATAAAAAGCATCAAAGCCAAGGAATTGGAAGCGAACTCATGGACTATATAAAAGGATATTTTTTGGATAACAACAAGACGGGCTGTAGGTTCATAACGGTGGATGCAGATAATAACCCTCGAACAACCAATTTCTATAAAACCAATGGGTTTGACTATCTAACCTCAACGGATGAAAAAAAGAAGAATAGACTCATGTATTTCGATCTTATTCTGTATGCCCCTTATGTTGTTCATCGTTGATTTAATAAGTTTATATATCTTCTATATCCCACACATGATCTGTAACCCCTGCCGCCATTGCGGGAGTAACCCTTAATGTTTGATATACTGCACATAATTCTTTGTCTATAATAACATCATATTATGCTGGCAGAGCCGGTAATAAGTGTCTTTGCCGATAGCCATACTATCCCAAAATAATTTTTACCCGGTGACATACTGTTGTCACCCGCATATGATATGCTCACTTATAAAGGAAGGTTATCATGGCAAAAGATGATCCTCATGAACTGGTGGAAGGGGATGATTTCGAAAATAAGTGTTTCATGTCTGCCATTACCTATGAAATTCTCTTCGGGTCATGTAATACTAATTTGCCATCAATTACTAACCAAATTGCCTGATAGTGGGAGCACACATCCCCTCGCACTTCCGCACTACTCTCCCGACCATTGTAGGGTTTGCATCGCTTGATGTGCAAGGGCGGAGGCTACCCGAAGATGTTCATACCTGCACATCATCCCTTTCGGGGACGCGCTGCTTCGCCGCACAATGGTTCCCCGGTTGTTCCGTGAGTCATGCTCAGGGAAGGTGCTCCCGTTTTAATTTACCGAATAATGGCGAATTGGTATTACTATAATAATTTTGGTTCTTCATTTTTACCCGGTGGCATGCTGTTATCACACTCTTATGGTATGATTCCGGATACTGGAAAAAACTATTTGTATTTACAGAATTAAAGGGCTAATATTCTGTATACGGCAATTAAGATGAGGAGAGGACAAAACCTGTTCAAGGTTCAACCTTCAGGGTTTGCTGGTTGCCATGAGCTACGAGCTATGAGCTACGAGCTATGAGCTACGAGCTATGAGCTACGAGCTGTGTTTAAAGGGGGAAGGGATGGGTTTAGAAGTTGTGCAATCAGGCAAATAACATCTCATTAATGTTTACAGCAATGCAATGTCTACAACAGCCCCACCGTCCTTTTAGGCATCCAGAAGTTGCTCCTTATCGCAATGCAGGATTCAAGGATTTTCAACTATGGTTTTGAAGCGGAAAGGTGAGAGATCGAAGAAGAAATGCTTAGCGGCAATAACTGATGCGCTGGAGGTTTCTAAGAATGATATCGATGCCACTTATACAGCCGCAACGACCGCGCAAAAAAGTGATGCTGTTTTTGAGCGGATCAAAACCTGGCCGACAAAGGAACGTCCGCGCGAACGGCTCTTTGCGGAAGGTCCCGAACGGCTGACAGATGCCGACCTGTTAGCAATAATTCTTCGAGTCGGATCAGGGACTTTCAAAGAGGGTGTTCCCGGTAAGAATGCATATGAGTCGGCTCTATCCATTTTGAGGGATTTCCGAGGGCTCCGTGGTCTCGACCGGGCCCGCATTAATGATCTGCTGAAAGTTCCAGGCTTGGGGCCTGCCAAGGTTGCGCAGATCAAGGCAGCACTCGA
>JAPLDV010000657.1 GCA_026391235.1 Bacteroidia bacterium
GTGGTGAACAATTACTATACCCGTGATGCCTCATCCGAGAATACCGTTGTCGAGGTATATGAAGCAACCGGTGATTATATGACCGGCGGCGGATATGTCCAGCCGACCCTGTCATCCGGCCGGTACGCTTCGGATGCCGGCAAAACCACGAACTTCGGGTTTGCAGTGAAGTTTGATGAGCTGGCAATGAATATATCCGGCCATGCCACGATCATCCTGCGCAGAACGGAGGGCATGGTACAGAAGCTGTTCCGTATCCGGACCACGGATATCACTGCAGTGGCCGTCAACGTTGACAACTCCAGTTCACTGACGGGCGGATTCAACGCCACAGCTACCCTGACGGATATCACGGATCCGCACTCACCGGTTGAAATAGCCAATAACCTGATGCTGAACGTCAAGATGACCGACCGGGGAATACCGGGCACTCACGATGGTATTGCGATCACGCTGATGAGCGGGACCACGTTGTTCTACTCCAGCAACTGGCTAACGAACCGGACAGTCGAGATGAACCTGGCAGACGGTAACGTATTAATCAACAGTACCTTCAATATAGAGGACGACTTGGTTACCGGCATCGGCGAAGTCACTCCGAAAACGGGTCCGGGCGTGGAAATCATGGCTTACCCGAATCCTTCACCCGGCATGGTCAACTTTACCGTTAAGGTGGATGAGGGTTCTAAAACTACTCTCGATATTCTTTCGATGAACGGTACATTGGTTTACCGGGTATTTGAAGGGTATGTTAATAGTTCGATGGTGAAAACCATCAATTACGACAGCAAGTTGCCGCAGGGAATCTATCTCTATCGTTTAAAAACCTCGAATCAGATTTTATACGGTAAGATTGTGATTACCAGGACGTACTAGTTAATATCCCTCGAAGCGTTGTCACCCCGGCGAAGGCCGGGGGCTCCTCGCCAACCGTGACAACCCTTGAGTTTTGAGCCTTGAGCCTAGGCATAGCCTCGTGTAACCGGGGCATTTTGAATTACGAAAGTATTTAGATTATTTTTTGTGTTACAGCATTAAAAGCAGTTTCATTTATTGAAGCAACCTTTTTTATGATAATCCTTTTATCGGCTGTAAAAATGCGATTAGGCCTGATGTTACTTAAGTCAATACAAGGGTAGGTCTTTTTTTGTCGCTGAAAGGATAGAAAAATGTAAACGGCATAACAACAATATCGCCTCTTACAAATTTTTCCATGCCTCATTTTCTTCTGGTGATATCCAATCTTTGGCTAAACAATTTTCACTGGCAAAATGGGGAAAAACGTTACAATTGTTAATGTATGGCCTTGTTTTTTACGAATAGCTTCGCCAAGTTTAACCTTTTCTTTAAATGCAATTGTTTTACAATGTCAACAATTTGTGCGAACAACGAAAATCATAGTGCGTGACAAGAAAGAGCGACAAGTGACCCCCGCCTTCGCGGGCGTTGTCTTTAGGCACTCCAGGCACTCTATTTGACCAACTATATTCTTTTTTGCATGAAAGGCCAGTAGAACGGTCAACTCAATTAGGCTTTTGTTTGATATACCATAAACTTTGTGCTTGGATCATTTTTTTTTACTTTTAGCGCATGAACCAAACCGCCCAGTGGTTGTAAAAAAACTTATTGAATCATGATATTGTAATGGCCCCCTAGCCCTTCGGACATGATTACTAATAAAAATGTGTAATTTTGCAATGCAAAAACAAAAATTTACTAAAGAACAGAAGTTTCAAATCATCGAAGAAAACCCTGACAAACTGATGTCCATCAGCATGATAGGATTAACCCCAATCATGAAGTGCAAAATATTCCGAATATGAGAACCTTGGCTAACAGAGAATTATTTCCTCCAATAAGAAATCATACGGATATACATGAATTGATCATAAGGGCAAAACAGTATCTTTTATCTCTGATGATGCTACTTTCTTTATGCGCATTCCTGGAGGGTACTCCAAAGGCATCAGCACAAACTGTCGTTACGAATCCGGCAAACCCATGGATCGTACCCGCAGGTGTAACATCCATTAAAGTGGAAGTGTGTGGCGGTGGCGGCGGTGGCGGTGGTGCATGCAATTTGTCAAGCTCAAATCAAAACGGAGGAGCTGGTGCAGCGGGACAGGTAGTTATTACCTATACTGTCTGCCCTACAATCAATGTAACAGTTAACGGACAGGCAAATCCACTGTGTTTCGGCGGCAGCACCGGAATCATCACCGTTACAGCAAGTGGCGGGACAGCCCCTTACCAGTTCTCGCTTGATAACGGCCTTAACTGTACCACAGGTAGTAAACCCAATCCCCATACCTTCACCGGATTAAGTGCCAATGTGCCCTATAAAATAAGGGTAAAAGACAGTAACGGTTGCACTTCACCTGAAATTCTTTAAAACCATGGAACCCGGTCCCGGATTAAAACCCATTACAAGCATGACAACACCAGAAATTCATAGGAAAGCAAATTTAGAAAGGGCTAACGCTTATACCCGGATTGCCATCCTGCGCAGAATCTCATTTTCTCACCGACAGCAAAACCAGCTTAAGCCTTCAAAATTAGTTATTATGCGTATTTTCATGTTATTTGCATTGACCCTGCTGGGAAGTTTTGGATTTACTCCGCTTACTTATGCAGCA
>JAPLDV010000538.1 GCA_026391235.1 Bacteroidia bacterium
CCGATAAAGAAGGAATTACCGCAGAGAATTCAGCTCTGAATATCATTGCCCAAAAAGCCGATGGGGCTATAAGGGATGCTCTTTCGATTTTTGATCAGGTTGTCAGTTTTTGCGGTACGGAGGTTACCTATCAGCAAGTCATTGATCATTTAAATGTTCTTGATTACCAATACTATTTTCAATTGACAGACCTGTTTCTTGCCGGGGAATTCCGACAGGCACTTCTGGTTTTCAACAGGATTCTGGAAGAGGGATTTGACGGACATAACTTCATTTCCGGACTTTCTACTCACTTCAGAGACCTACTGGTTAGCAGAGATCCGCAAACAATTGAATTACTTGAAGTTGGAGAGGAAATTGGAAGAAAGTACCAGCAGATGGCATCCTTTTGTTCGATTAATTTCCTCTATGAGGGATTAAAAATTTTGAATGGCTGCGATTTGTCATTTAAGCAGGCAAAAGATCCCCGATTAATGGTTGAGCTGGCTTTGATGAGTTTGTCCAGGATACAGGGAACACCTGCTGAAACCACTGCTCCTGCGAGCTTGGACGCAAGTAGAGACGCAAGTATGCGTCCCTACAATGTCGCTGCTCCTGCAGGCATGGACGCAAGTATGCGTCCCTACAATGTCGCTGCTCCTGATTCTGCTACTGTATCTCCGCCACGCTCCCCCATTGCGCAAATGACCTCACTCCGCTGCCCCCTGAACCGAAGGAAGAGTTCAGGGAGCCTGATGCCCTTACCAGCACGCTTCTGAAATCGTATTGGATGGAGTTTGCTGAACAGCTGAAAGTCGATCAGCCGAGGTTATACAGCACACTAACTACCCAAATACCAAATCTTTCACCAGACAAAAAGATCGTCCTGACATTAAATAATCCATTACAGGAGAAAGCGATCCGGAGTATTCAAACGGAATTACTCCAGTTTCTCAGGACCCGATCCGGCCATAGCGACTTAGAAATGCAAACAGCTGTACCTGAGGAGTATACTGAACGGAAACTCTATACCCAGGAGGAAAAATACAATCATCTGCAAAAGAAAAATCCGGATCTTGATCTTTTTCGGCAATCCTTGAACCTGGAATTGGAATAGCCCGGCCTGACAATAATTCAGATGATCGGGTTTGGCTTATGAATTGACTTGAAATATAAGAAATAGACAAAAATGTCATTATTAAACAGTTTAATATCAGGTTTTTTTGGGAACAAATCTGATAAAGATTACAAAAATGCTCTTCCTGTCGTTGAACAGGTTAATGCTTTTACTGCCGAACTGATAAATCTATCGAATGATGAATTGAGGGATCGCTCAGCAGCCATACGACTGGCCGTCAAAGAAAGTATACAGGATGAAGAGCAGGAAATCCGCGATATCAAGGCGAAAATTGAAGCTGACCAGATACCGATGGAGGACCGTGAAAGAGCTTTTATTCACATTGACAAGCTTGAAGTCCAGATTAAGGAAAAGCTGGAAAAGAAACTGAATGAGCTGCTTCCTCTTGCTTTTGCCATTGTCAAAGAAACTGCCCGCCGATTCAAAGAGAATGAGGAATTGGTGGTCAAACCCCGGGATTATGACAGGGATTTGGCTGCACAGCGTGATGGTATTGAAATACAGGGTGATAAAGCAATTTGGAAAAATCATTGGATTGCCGGAGGAAATGAGATTACCTGGGACATGTTGCATTATGATGTCCAATTGATTGGGGGCCTAAACCTTCACCAGGGCAAAATTGCCGAGATGGCGACCGGGGAAGGTAAAACCCTCGTAGCCACATTGCCTGTATTTCTAAATGCCTTGCCCGGCAGGGGTGTTCATATCGTTACGGTTAACGATTATCTGGCTAAGCGTGACTCTGAATGGATGGGGCCGATTTTTCAATTTCACGGATTGACCGTTGATTGCATCGACAAGCATCAACCCAACTCTGAAGCGCGCCGCTCGGCCTATCTGGCTGATATTACTTTTGGTACGAATAACGAATTTGGTTTCGATTACCTGCGTGACAATATGGCTATAGCTCCAGACGATCTGGTGCAGCGTGGTCATAACTATGCAATTGTTGATGAGGTTGACTCAGTTCTTATTGATGATGCCCGTACCCCTCTGATTATCTCAGGGCCCGTGCCGAAAGGAGAAGATCAACTCTTCGGGGAATTGAAACCACGGGTGGTTAAACTGGTCAATGCCCAGAGGAATATTTTCAACGAAACCTTTACCCAGGCTAAAAGACTGATCGCCGAACAAAATGATCAGGAGGGCGGTAAACTTTTGCTTAGAGCACATAAAGGCCTACCTAAAACCAAAGCTCTGATCAAGTTTTTGAGCGAAGAGGGGATGAAGGCCCTCATGCATAAAACCGAGAACGTTTATATGCAGGAGAACAGCAAAAATATGCACATAGTAACAGATGATCTCTTTTTCGTTATCGATGAAAAGAATAATTCGGTTGAGCTGACTGAAAATGGTATCGACATGATCACCGGCGATGGGGAGGATCCGGAATTCTTTGTACTTCCTGATATCGGAGTCGAAATGGCGGAGATTGAAAGAACTGCCAAAGATGAAAATGAGATATTGCGCCGTAAAGATGGGCTGATCAGGGAGTTCTCAGTGAAATCAGAACGTGTTCACACCATTAACCAACTCCTCAAAGCTTATACCGTTTTTGAAAGGGATGTAGAGTACGTTCTGATAGATAATAAAGTAAAAATTGTTGATGAACAAACCGGCCGAATAATGGAAGGCCGGAGATATTCAGATGGCCTGCACCAGGCTATCGAGTCCAAGGAAAACGTTAAGGTTGAAGCGGCTACACAGACTTTCGCCACGATTACCCTTCAAAACTATTTCCGCATGTACCATAAACTCTCAGGGATGACCGGTACCGCTGAAACAGAAGCCGGTGAACTATGGAGTATTTATAAACTTGAAGTTGTAGTAACCCCGACAAACAGGAAAATCATCAGGGATGACCGTGAAGACCTTGTGTATAAAACAAAAAGGGAAAAGTACAATGCGGTTATCGAAGAGATCGACAATATTGTAAAGGCCGGCCGTGCGGTACTGGTTGGTACAACCTCAGTTGAGATTTCCGAATTGCTAAGCAGGATGTTGAAGATCCGTGGAATCAAGCATAATGTACTGAATGCCAAACTTCACCAGCGTGAGGCGGAAATTGTACTCGGTGCCGGACAACCCGGAGCTGTGACTATTGCTACCAACATGGCCGGTAGGGGAACCGACATCAAGCTGCATCCTAATGTAAGAGATGCTGGCGGTTTGGCCATTTTGGGAACAGAGCGCCATGAATCACGCCGCGTCGACCGCCAGTTGAGAGGCCGTGCAGGTCGTCAGGGTGACCCCGGAAGTTCCCAGTTCTTTGTTTCTCTTGAAGATGATCTGATGCGCCTGTTCGGCTCCGACAGGATCGCCAAAATGATGGACCGCCTGGGTTTGAAAGAGGGAGAAGTCATTCAGCATTCCATGATAACCAAGTCGATCGAACGGGCACAAACAAAAGTTGAGGAAAATAACTTCGGTATCCGCAAGAGGCTGCTGGAATACGATGATGTGATGAACAACCAGCGGGAGGTTGTTTACGGCCGGCGCCGTCATGCCTTGTATGGTGAAAGGATAGAGATAGATATTGCAAACATGATGTCCGACCTGAGCTTTTCGATCGTTGAAGAAAACAAGAGTAATGCGGATTTCGATACATTCAGGCTCGACATGATCCGTTATCTCGCCGTTGATTCACCCGTAACCGAATCGGAATTTTATGAATTGAAAATAGATCAGGTTAGCCGCAAACTGAATGAGAAACTGTTGAAAGCTTTCGAAGCCAAGAATCTTTACATGGCCCAGCAAGCCTGGCCGGTCATAAAAGATGTTTATGAACACGCATCGCATCAATATGAAAATATCATGGTGCCGATAACTGACGGGCAAAAAACTATCCATATCAGCACAAACCTGCGGAAATCTTATGAAACCCAAAACAGGGAACTGGTCAAAGGTTTTGAGAAAGCAGTTATCCTGGCAACAATTGATGAGGCGTGGAAAGAGCATCTCCGCGAAATGGATGATTTGAAACAGTCGGTACAAAATGCCAGTTACGAGCAAAAGGATCCGCTTTTGATTTATAAACTGGAATCATTCGATCTCTTCAAGAATATGATCGATAAGGTTAACAAAGAAGTGATCTCCATGTTGATGAAGGGCCAGATCCCTATCAGTCAGCCCGAACAGGTAAAACAGGCGCAAGCCCGTCAGAAACTGGATATGAGTAAGTATCAGACCAGTAAAACAGATATGCCTTCGTACAGTCCGGGCTCACCAACAGTTCCCGGAGGACCGTCACCTCCTAAACAGGTTCAGCAGATACGGGTTGAGAAAAAAATTGGTCGTAATGATCCCTGCCCGTGCGGCAGCGGCAAGAAATATAAGCTATGTCACGGCCGGTCGGAACTACAGGGGATAGCCCGATAAATTTGTTTTCAGATAATCCCGTATTCGGATGCTCAATGCTTCCGATACCGGGGTTAATGGCAATCTTACATTATCATCACAGAGGTTCATGTGCCTTAAAGCAGCTTTGATACCGGCCGGACTACCTTCAGCGAAGATCATTTGAATAAGCTCCAGCATTTCGTAATGGAGCTTTTGGGCCGCACCGAGTTTTCCTTCCTTCATTGCACCGACCATTTTGCTCATGCGGCCGGGACAGGCATTGGCAATCACCGATATAACCCCTTCAGCTCCCAGCGAGAGAGTGGGTAGGGTAAGGGCATCGTCTCCGGATAAAACTGCGAAACCTTTTGGCCGGTCACGTAGAATAGCCATTATCTGATCGAAATTACCGCTGGCCTCTTTCGTTGCAATGATGTTTTTTTTATCATGGGCAAGGCGAAGTGTGGTATCTGCCGAAATATTTGATCCGGTTCGTCCTGGCACATTATACAGAATCACCGGAACAGGACTGCTATCAGCGATGGCCTCAAAGTGTTTGTATAGTCCGGTTTGATTGGGTTTATTGTAATAGGGTGCAACGTTTAGCAGATAGTCGATCCCAGTAAAGGATTGTTCTCCGATCTGCTTTACGACAGCATGTGTATCATTGCCGCCAATCCCCAGAACCACAGGCTTGCGGCCATTATTGGTTTCGAGTATGACGCGCACGATTTCCAGTTTTTCATCTTTATCCAGCGTTGGTGTTTCGGCAGTTGTTCCCAGAGCCACCAGGAAATCAATGCCTTTGGATATCGTAAATTCAGTTACGCGCTTCAATGACGGATAATCAACATTACCATTGTGATCGAATGGAGTAACCAGGGCTACCCCGGCACCTCGGATCGGGATGGTTAACATATCAGAAAAGTTTAAATGATTCAGTTTGAATCTTTAACTCCTGCCGGTTTTGAATCGAATGGAGGTATTTCAGGAGATTGTCCGTGAGATATGGCAGATCTGTCCTCTCTTTTAAACCGATCTCAAAATCAAGCACACCACCGCATAATCCTTCCGGTCCGGCAAACATTTTAGCCTGTGATTGCCATAAAACAGACTGGAGGGAGAAGTTTTCTTCTGTTTCGAGATAGAAAACAATATCAAAAACCTTGGCAGTAAAAGGTTTGTGTTGCTCTTTTTTTGGAGCCTTGAAAAGCGAAAGTTCATCCTGGCAAATGAGCTCTACCGGCATCCCGGGAAAATGTTTCTCGTAATCGAAAGGATTGAACTCTTTTCTTTTGTCCGGTATGATTAAGAATACATGGCAGCGCCGATCCTGCTTGTGGATAGCCTTTGCAAACTGGACAACCGGGGGCATGTTTCCGGATTTCCGGAAATCCGCGAGAATACCGATACTCCTGGCCTCTTTCAATGGAATAAAGGCCTTTTTACTGCGAATCCGGTGGAAATAGGCCAACAACCTCGGAATTAAAAACACCCGTTGAATAAATGGTATCATATCCCTACAAACATAACAAATTTATAAACTCATCTTCTCCCATCAAAGGGATTGACAGATCCATTGCCTTTTTCAGCTTTTCCGGACCCATGTTCTCACCGGCAAGAATAAAGCTGGTTTTTGATGATACAGAAGAAACATTCTTACCTCCGTATCTTTCAACCAGTTCTTTAAGCTCATCCCGGCTAAAACGGCTGAAAGTACCTGATATTACAACGGATTTTCCGGTCAGAAGTTGAATCTGTCTGACATTTTCGCCAATTGCCTGACTAAACTGCAATCCATGACTCTGCAGGTTTTGAATCAGCCGCCGGTTCTTTTCCTGTGAAAAAAAGGCAATTATACTGTCTGCAATACGATCACCAATCTCGTCAATCGACATGAGTTGTTCTTTTGAAGCATTCATGATTTTGTCGATACTCCCCATCGCCCTGGCTAGTTTTTTAGCTACGGTTTCGCCAACGTACCTTATCCCGAGAGCAAAGAGTACACGTTCAAACTGTATTTTCTTCGATGCATCAATTGCAGCGATCAGGTTGGAGGCTGATTTATCAGCAAATCTATCGAGGTTAATTAACTGTTCATAAGTGAGTTCGTACAGATCGGCAACCGAATTCAATAATTTGGCCTGAAAAAGCTGGCCGACAGTTTCAATGCCCGCACTGTCAATATTCATTGTCTTTCGACTGATGAAATGTTCAATTTTACCTTTAATCTGAGGTGGACATAATTCTTCGTTCGGGCAATAATGTTTCGCTTCTCCCGGGTCCCTGATAAGTTCAGTGCCGCATTCCGGACATTTTGAAATGAATTCAATACACACTGCAAACAAATCCCGTTTGGAAAGATTGACCCCGATAATTTTAGGAATGATTTCACCGCCTTTCTCGATAATTACAAAATCGCCGATATGGAGATCCAGAAGTTGTATCTGATCCGCATTATGCAAAGATGCCCGTTTAACCGTAGTTCCGGCCAGTAAAACCGGCTCCAGATTTGCCACCGGTGTAATCGCGCCGGTTCGCCCAACCTGAAAGTCAACGGATACCAACCGGGTTTGAGCCTGATCGGGGGGATATTTATAGGCGATTGCCCATCTCGGACTCTTTGCTGTAAAACCGAGAGCACTTTGTTGTGCCAGGGAGTCAACCTTAATAACAACTCCATCGGTATCAAACGAAAGTTTTTTTCGGGCGTCCTTCCACCGGTCAATAAAAGATAAAACCGCTTCAATATTTTGGTTTACTTCAAGATAGGGAGGGATCTTAAATCCAGCACCCCGGGCCCAGGCCAAATTCCCGCTGTGCGTATGGCGTGGCAGATTCTCTCCGGCAAGGCTGTACAGAAAACAGTCGAGCTTCCTCCTGGCAACGAGTGATGAATTTTGCATTTTAAGCGTCCCGGATGCCGCATTTCGGGGATTTGCAAAAGGGGCTTCACCATCAAGGATCCTTTCCTCATTCAGGGCATTAAATACTTCGCGGTGCAGAATAATCTCACCCCGGATTTCGAAAAGCGCAGGACAAGTATCTGCAGCGATCGTCAATGGAATACTGCGAATTGTTTTAACGTTGGCCGTAACATCATCGCCAGTTACTCCGTCACCACGTGTTATTGCCTGAATCAAGCGGCCATTCTCATAGGTCAGACTGATAGCTGCCCCGTCATATTTTAGTT
>JAPLDV010000340.1 GCA_026391235.1 Bacteroidia bacterium
TGTGCATGACAGATAATTGCTGCCATTTGCTTGTATTAACATTCAGGCTTAGAGCGTCGTGTAATGCCAGCGTTTTATTGGATTCTTTTACCCCACTATATGTTTCCACCAATGCTTCAGCTACAAAATCGGCATATTCCTGATCCATTCCGAAAAAGCCAACCAGTACTTTCCGGCTTATTTCAGGAGAAACAACTTCCTCCAAAACCTCATCAAAGGTTTGCAGATATTTTTCCTTGATCTCTTTCCAGGTGCCCTGTGCAGTTGCCATGTTCCAAAAAGGATTGATCTGACCAAAAGTGAAATCTGCGAATCCTGCCCAGTATTTCATCGACCGGCCCCAAAAACCTTGTGCTTCCTGGGCTGCAATGGCTATATCATCCACAGCAGCCATTCCCCACCAGTTAAATCCGGCTTTATGCAGGGCTTCACCACCCAATTTTCCGGCAAGGCCAAAAACCATGGAGTATACTCCCTGGTTTCCCAAAAATTCAAACGATTCCAAACCCATTTCAGTGGCCATTTGCCAATTCAAATCTTTTTTAAGGTTTTCGACGGCTTCGGGTGAAAGGATTTCCGGATTGCTTTTTGAAGCCTGGGTAAAACTCATTAATGCTCCCTGCCAATCCCACATCATCAACCGTTCGATTCCATCCATTTTACACCATCGCGCCCAATCGTTACCTATGCGAATAATGGTATTTCTCCGGTTTTCTATTCGTTGACGTTTCAGGGCATGAACCTCTTCGTTGCTTCTGGCATCCAAAAGTCCGGCTTCGAGTAAATCTTCCTTTCGCTTTGATTCAATTGCACTCATAAGGATGCACCAGCGTAAATAATTGGGATTTTTAGCTTCCAACCCGTAATGATTTACCTGTAATTTTGGATACCTGGTCAGGCGTCTCAAATCAAAATCGATCTTCTGAAAAGCCGGAAGCATCTGCTTTGCCATTTCCAACTCAGCTTAATGCACTTAGCCGCAGCATTATCCTGTATTCGCTTTCCCTCAGTTGTGCATAAGTATTATCATAACAGGCCCGCAGACGTAAAAATCCACCATCGGTATCTTACACCCAAATCCGGTTGTCCTCGAGTAATCTTTTATCTTTATCTAAGTTTTCAAAACCATCGTTGCGTACAACTTCTCCAAAAGCAAACATTTCTTTAGGATCCATTTTATGCAACTCTTTCATTTGCTGTTGTTTAATAACATATCGTTTGCGACTTTCCTTGATTTGTCCCCTGATCTGAACACTCATGGATTCGGCTTCGTACCAATCGCTGAACAACATGTTCCAGGTAGATTGCAATAAACCGAAAGCCCCTGAAAACATGGTTTGATTGACACCCACGAAATACCTTCCACCAATGCAGAACCATTGGTAAAAAGCAGTTCCTTTTTCATCACTGATTTTTATTTGTTCGCGTTTATTGACAGCTTCACGTATGGAGGCACCATGAGAATCTTTCATTTGAAAGCCATACTCGGCCATCATTTGTTCCTGGATTATTGACACATCGCCTTTCATAAGATGTGCTTCACAAAGATTTCGCTGGGCTGTGAGCAAATCGGCTTTTTCTCCGAGCGCTGTTTTACGACGGGCTATCTGGATTTCATATTCACGCCGTTCCTGGAGCATAGCTGCAAAACTTCGCCAGAGTTTTAACGAATGATTCAGTGCTTTCCGGGTATCACGATATTCTTTTTCGCGGTCAGAATAGGGTGAATCCTGAAAAAAACTAAACGTGGTTTCCCGTAAAATATCTAACCGATTCTGCGATTTTTCAAGAAGGCAGTTGCTTCGTTGCTGTAAACTTTTGGTTAAAATATTTATCTGTTCTTCGGTGAGGTCGCTAATGATGGGTCCAATATTTTCCCAATAAAAGTCTTCGGCAATCTCCACCTCAATTCTTGCATCCTGCAGCTCCTGCCAGATTTCACGCTTTTTTTGATCTTGTTCACTCCCGGCTGGAAAGCCAGTCGTTTTTTTTGCGATCAATTTCATCTTATTAATTGCAATTTCCTGATCTGCCTTGTAGCGTCTGCAATCGGCGGCGATGAACGGATTATCTGCAGAATTGGGTTCGACTAATTTTATAAATGGGCAAAGTTCGATCGATCTTTCTGTTACTTCAAACCCTTTTGGTAATGAGAACTGACCGCCATCAATATTTTTAGACATTACAGTTCTGACTCCTGCTTGGGCAATATCT
>JAPLDV010000497.1 GCA_026391235.1 Bacteroidia bacterium
CCGGCGGAAACCGCTTGGATAGAGTTTAAAGAAAGCAAAGGGAGCATTACCAATGAGCAAATTGGTGAATACATTTCTGCTATAAGCAATGGTGCAACAATAAGCAACAAGCATTTTGGCTATTTAGTATGGGGTATCGAAGATGGTACCCACACCATCAAGGGGACCAATTTTAGCTTTATTGGTGCCAAACAGGGAAATCAGGATTTAGAATTGTGGATTCGCAATTTACTGCACCCAAAAATCAATTTTGAGGTTTTTGAATTTCATACCCATGGGAAAAATATCGTATTACTTCGCATTCCCTCTGCCAAAGGCGAACCAACACATTTTCAAAAGAAACCGTTTATCCGTATAGGCAGTAATAAAACCGACCTTCGCAATTTTCCGAATTATGTCCGGATTATTTATAATTCGCTCGAAGATTGGAGTGCCAAGACAATTGATAAAGCAAGTATCAACGATTTATACCCTGAAGCAATAAAAGTCGCCCGGGAAAAATTCAAGGAGAAAAGCAGCAAAGCAAGTTTCTTCAATGAAATTGACACTTGGGACGATTTAACTTTTTTGGATAAGGCAAAAATCACCATCAACGGTAAAATAACCAATACAGCAATAGTACTTTTAGGAAAAGAAGAATCTTCTCATTACATACTTCCATCTGTTAATGAGATAACGTGGAAACTCGAAACAGAAGAAAAAGCCTATGAGCATTTCGGTTCACCTTTGCTTTTAAACACAACCAAAGTTTTACAGAGCATCCGTAACATAAAATATAAATTTTTCCCTGATAACGAATTACTTGCGACAACAGTCAACAAATATGATACGCGTACTATCCTCGAAGCCATGCACAATTGCATTGCTCACCAGGATTATTCGCTGAACAGCCGTATTATTGTAACCGAAAAAATCGATAAGGTGATTTTTTCAAATGCTGGTAGCTTTTTTGAGGGAATCCCTGATGATTATACCGAAGGAGACAAAACTCCGGAAAAATACAGGAATCCATGGCTGGCAAATGCTATGGTAAACTTAGGTATGATAGACAGGTTGGGTTATGGAATCCATACCATGTATTTATCACAACGCAGTCGCTTTTTCACTTTGCCAGATTATTTGCTATCAGACCAACAAAGAGTAGTATTACAGATTTACGGACATTCGATAGACGAAAACTACTCTAAGCTTTTGATAGAAAGGAAGGATTTACCACTCTCGCATGTTGTTTTACTTGACAGGATTCAGAAAAGGCTTTTAATAACCGATGAAGCTGCCATAATGCTAAAAAAAGAAAGGTTGATAGAAGGTCGGAAACCAAATTATTTCGTAGCGGCTTCTATTGCTGCTGCAACAGATGAGAAGGCTGCATATATTAAGAATAAAGCTTTTGACAAGCAATATTATAAAACCCTGATCATTGAATTTTTAAAGAAATACCACAAAGCCAGCAGGGCTGAAATTGACGAGCTTTTAATGGATAAACTCTCAAATGTGTTATCTGAGAAACAAAAACGAACTAAAGTCAGGAATTTACTCCATGAAATGTCAAGGAAAGACAATTTGATTTATAATCAAAGTCCATCAACAGCGCACCCTGTCTGGGTTTTTTCCGAAAAACAAAATAAGATAGAGAAAGATAAGAATTAGACAGAGAATTGTTGTAATCAACTGATAATAAGGTTTTTTAAAATTGCTATTGAGATATAGAAAGATAAAGTTTTAAGATAGCCATTGCATCTGCCAGTAGATTAACAAGATCAAAGTCCGTCGGATCTTCATTTGCATCTGTATCTGTAGCCTCACCGGTAACCCATAACCCGCTCTTTTTCTGTCCTTTTTTCTAGCCATCCCTCCCGATATCTTGGCAGCAAATCATTCAATATGGCTGCAAAGATCAGAAGGAACTTAATGCTGAAAGCCATTGATATCAAGGAGACCGACTCCGGTGAGCAGGTATCGTTCAGCATGATATTCATTAAAAAAGATGGTGAAAGGGTTTTTGTTCCACGGGCAGTATCCACCGGCTTACCCTATTCCTTATCAGCTAACCGTTTAAGGGGAATTCTTCCAATTGATGCAATTGGCAATAAAATCGGGCATGTTTATCCGGTATGCATCGACAATATTCTGGAATATAACTCCCTGGAGGTAATCCTATAATGGCTAAAATCCTTTGGAATAAACAGGGCGATCCGCTAATGGCCTATGGCAAAACCTATTTCGCCACCACAACCGGGGCTCCGGAGGAAGTGAAGCCGGTCAAACCGGTTGAAGAACTTGATTCCACTGAAATATTTAACCAGTATACCGTCAGTCCCTGGGGATCAGGAAACGATTTCCCTGTTAGGGCGTTGGATATCATCGGTCGCACTGGTGTGTTAAACACCGGCTTAAAGTACATCAGGAACTTTACAATGGGGCAAGGCATTTTCCCGGTGAGAGTCACTGGCTACAATGACAAGGGAGACGAAATCCTCGAAGTGATAAACGACCCGAAAATTACCTCGTTCCTGGAGGGGAGGATCGTTCGCCGGTATATGGCTAACGCCCTGCGGGATTATTTCAAGCTGGGAATTTCTTTCGCGGAACTCATAGCCAATGCCGACGGCTCCCAGATCGTGGGGATCTCGACTATTAACGCGCAGCATTGCAGGCTCACCCAGGCACAGGGAGGATCAATCAAGAATTGCATAATCCATGGCAACTGGCCGGATCCGCCGGCGGAAGCATTTAAAACATTACCTGTATTGGATAATTACGATCCGGAATCCGACCTGATCTCCCGGAGAATAGCCGGAAAAACAGCCAACAAATCTTTTGTATACCTGATCCGGGATGAATGGGGAAACGAGGATTATTATCCCCTACCCGCCTGGTATTCCGCTTACCGTGCCGGATGGATCGATATTGCCAACCAGGTGCCGGTATTCCTGAAACGGGCGTATTCCAACCAAATCTCCTGGCTATGGCACATCAAGATTCCGTATGCATATTGGGATAAACGGTACCCGAAATCACAGCACAAAGATGAGGTGGCCCGGATGGCATTGATCCAAAAAGATATGGACGAGATCGAAGGATCGTTGACCGGTACAGCCAACGCTAATAAAGCAATCTTCAGTCATTACGCCGCCAACGCATCCGGGAAACCCGAGGAAATGTGGTATATCGAGCCGCTTGATAATAAGTACAAAGAGGGTGATAAACTGATCACCAGCGCAGCCGCCAACTCTGAAATCCTGTTTTCCCTGATGATCAATCCTAATGTACTCGGCGCCGGGATGCCTGGGGGAACCTATGCCGGGAACCAGGGAGGATCAAATATCCGTGAAGCTTTTTTGGTAAACATTGCAAATGCCTGGCTCGACCGACTAGGCAGACTCTTTACTTTGCCGCTCCATGGAAGTCAGACCTAGACCAGAACCATTGCCCCAAAATACTTGACCGCGCCGGTCATGACTAGGTGAGCCTGTTTTTTTAAAATATATTTGCAGAATACAAAAATGTGGTATATCTTTACCACAGACGAGATAACAATCCTAATCATGGAAAAATTTGGCAGTTTTATCAGTAACCTGCGAATGTCGCGGGGTATAACTCTACGCGAGTTTTGTAGAAGAACCGGTCTTGATCCAAGCAATTGGAGCAAGGTTGAGCGATCAGTTTTACCTCCCCCAAAATCTAAACATTCAATTGTGGAAATTCTTGAAACCTTGGGTTTCGCAAAAGGTTCTGAAGAGTACAATACGGCAATGGATCTTTCAATCCTGGAAAGTATTCCGGAAGATTTTCAGGAAGAAAGAGCTTTATTAATGGAACTGCCGGTGTTTTTTAGGACAGTCAGGGGGGAAAAGCCAACAGAAGACGATTTACTTAAATTGGTCGATTATTTAAGGAAAGAAAGGTAGTGAAGCCGATAAAAGCGCCATATCTGACTATACCGACCATCATAGAGAAGGCGGAAGAATTTCGCGACCGGTATGCAAATCCACCCGATCAGATGCCTCTTGACTTAAAACCATCATAGAAATAGGTTTACATATTCTGATTTTGCCCAAAGAAAATCTTAGCCAGATTTTGCATAAAAACGGTTTTGGTATTGACGGGTACCTTACTTCAGACAGAACTCGTATTATGGTTGATAAAGACCAGTACATGCAGGATCAAGGGAGGCATAGGTTTACTCTAGCACACGAGATTGGCCATTGGTATTTGCATGAAAGCCTATACGATCAGATGCGTTATGACTCAGTTTCTCATTTTGTTGAACAGCAAAAAGCCATGGGGAGAGCATGCTCGAAAAGGCATCGAACTGCAGGCAAATGTTTTTGCTTCTAATTTACTGGTCCCCCGAGAACAATTAATTGTATTAGCCGAAAAAATATTCCCTGAGATTTACAAGTTGGCCAAAGAGGAAGGCATAGACTCTTTCAGCGGCTTAAATGCTATGTTGGCCGATGATATGGCAGTAAATTTCGGCGTTTCCTTCGAGATGGTTCAAAACAGATTGTACATAGAAAAGGTGGTGGATCACCTAATGCCAAAAGGCTATTGACCTAGTTAAGTCCAGGAGGACAGGGATCAATACTCAACAAAAGTCAACACTAAAAAAGTGGGTTTTGTGTATAAGAAGTGTGAAACAGCATCGAAAACTTGAATAATCGGAACCTATAAAAAAGATCTTTTACTGTGAATTTACTGTGAAAACCGTTGCCCGATTATTTCATATCCGGATGTAATTTAGGATGAGATATCCGATAATTCCGATCCATAAAAAAAGATCAACCATGATTTTATACAAGTGGTTAGCGAGTCCATTTCAACCGGTATTTACACATGGCCGTGCCATTGACTTCCGGATCCAGGGAATGTCGCCGATGGCATCATTCTGGCTCGGATCATCAAAGCAGCTTAACCATGAGATGGCTGAAAATACTCCCGAAGGTTCTGAATTACCTGATTATTCTGGGGCCACTCATTTATGATGCGGCAAAATGGGGAGTTAAAATAGTCCGGGAATTCCGTAAGCCACAGATCATACCACCCAAAAAACCTGAGATACCAGTGGAGACGGATAATTAACCGTCTCTACTTTTCTTTGCTTTGCGTCTTCGTGGAGCTGGCGGGAATCGAACCCGCGTCCAAACAAGGAACCCATAGGGTTTCTACATGCTTAGCCGGATTTGTGTTTTCATGCCTTGGCTGGTATCCAGCAACCGATCAAGGCCCTATCCCCTGAATTTCATCGCTGCCACGGGGCGGGGCAACAACTATCCCTGTATTGGTCAGCACCACGGGATCCGGATGGAACAGGTCATTACCTCCGGCGTGATGTCCCGTCCCAGCACCTTGTGCCGGGATTTTGCCTTATCTACTATTATTTCGACTAGGCGGCGAGAGCGTAATTAGATTCGCCAGTTGAAATTTTGCACTCCTGTTTAACGAGCGTTATTGCTTGGCTCGGCATGCTTTCCAACCAGTTCACCCTGCTGACAAAACCAGGTCAGCCCCAATAGGACTGCAAATATACACTAAAAAATAGTATTTTCAGGGCCTTAATATGAATTCCTGATGATGAGACGCATAAAAATCGGAATATTACGCGAAACCAAAACCCCTCCCGACCGGCGGGTGGCAGTCCCACCAGCCTTAGCGGCTGAACTCACCACCCGTTTCCCGGATGTGGATTTAATCGTCCAGCCCAGCAGCGTGAGATGCTTCCCCGACGAAGAGTATCTCGCTGCCGGTGTAACCATGCAGGAGGACCTGTCGGAATGCGACTGGCTCATCGGGGTTAAGGAGGTCGATATTCCTGCACTCATCGAAGGCAAAAAGTACTTGTTCTTCGCTCATGTTGCTAAAAGACAAGCATATAACCAGCACTTGCTCCAGGAGATCGTCCGGAAAAAAATTACCCTGGTCGACTATGAATACCTCAAGGATGAGAAAAATCTCCGCCTGATTGCCTTCGGCCATTGGGCTGGAGTCGTAGGTGCGTTTAATGGTATCCTGGCGTGGGGACGTAAAACCGGCCAATATTATCTCACCCCGGCACATGAATGCCACGACAAGGCGGAGATGGAAAGCCAGCTGAAAAACGCCAATGCCGTGAAGGTCAGGATTTTAGTAACCGGCGGAGGCCGGGTAGCTTTGGGGGCGATGGAAACTCTGGGCAAACTGGGCATTCCCATAGTAACACCTGATGAATACCTGGATGATACTGACCGCTCCCCGGTGATCTGCCGTATCGATCCATGGCACTATGCTCAACGCAAAAATGGAGAACCGTTTGATTTCGACCATTTTTGTAAAAATCCGTGGGAGTATGAGTCGTGCTTTAGCCGATTCAGTTCATCGACAGACCTTTTTATCGCTGCCCATTTCTGGGATCCGGCTTCCCCAAAACTTTGGCTACCCGAAGAGATGAAAAACGATGAGTTCCGGATCAGGATGATTGCCGATATCAGCTGTGATATCAATGGCTCGGTGCCCTCAACTATCCGGGCAACAACCATTGCAGATCCGTTTTACGACTGGGATCGTTTCAATCTGAAGGAATTGCCTCCCTTTTCTGATCCGCAGGCCGTAACCGTCATGTCAATTGATAATCTGCCCGGCGAACTGCCGCGCGATGCATCCGAGGATTTTTCCAGGGTGCTGATCGACAAGGTTTTTCCGTGCCTTCTGGGTGATGACCCTTGCCATGTTATCGACCGTGCAATTATTACCCGCGACGGACATCTGAATGAACCTTTCCTGTACCTCGAATCTTTTATCAAAGGGGAATGAATACTCCAGGTGCCCACATGATCAGATCAGGGTTACTGAAGTTTTCCTTATTGTAAACCAGCGGTTCCCCATTATCCATACGTACTGCCGATCCGCCGGCTTCTTCAAGAATAATCTGACCGGGTGCCGTATCCCACTCCCGGCAAATACCGGGCTTGGCATATAAATGAGCCGATCCTTCGGCCAGAAGAACGTGTTTATAGGATGAACCGGTTGGACAGACAGTAACCAGCCAGCCTCTTTCTTCCAGTCTCTTTACGCACTCCTTTTCACCGTCGCCGGCATGGGAACGGCTGATCAAAGCGGTTAATTTTCTGGTCGACTGATGATCGGAACGATGAATTGGCAATCGTTCCCGAATACCATCCGATGAAATTTTCCAGCTCCCTTCGCCCTTGATCGCATAGTAAAGCAGATTTTTTGCCGGGATCGATATGATCCCCATCACTGGCTTGTTGTAATACAGCAATGCCAGGTTGATGGCAAATTCATCATTCCCGGCAATAAACTCCTTGGTGCCGTCAAGCGGATCCAATATCCATGAATATTCCCAGGTTTTACGGATGCTGTATGCAGGCTTCGGTCCCTCCTCACTAATCACGGGAATGCCTGGGAATTCACGATCAAGCATAGCGCAAATATGCCGGTTTGATGCCATATCCGCCTCGGTAACAGGCGACAGGTCATCCTTTTGCACTATGGCTAGTCGGGGATTCCGGTAAAAACTCAGCACGATTTCAGAAGCTTCCCGGATGCAGCTGATCAGAATATTGACCGGCAGGCTATTCAGCACGATTTTGGCAATTCTTTAAATTCCGGATGGTTTTTTCGGGTTGGGCTGACGAGAAAATCGTATTGCCGGCAACCAATATATCTACCCCGCAATCGATGAGCAATGGTGCATTCTCTTCATCAACACCTCCATCCACCTCAATCAGGAAGCCGGCACCAATAGCTTTCCTCATCTGATTCAGCTTGCGTATTTTATCAAGGCTCGATTGAATGAATTTTTGTCCCCCGAAACCCGGATTCACTGACATAATGAGTACAACGTCAACATCCGGCAGGATATTTTCGAGCAGGGAAACGGGTGTGTGCGGGTTCAAACTGATCCCGGCTTTAACCCCAAGCTGTTTAATCACCTGAACAACCCTGTTCACATGATTGGTGGCTTCAATATGGAATGTCAGGATGTTTGCGCCAAGTTGAACAAAGTGGGTAATATATCTTTCCGGCTCCCTGATCATGAGGTGAATATCCAGAGGCTTGAGCGCATGCTTGCGAATAGCTTCAATTACAGGCGTTCCGATAGAAAAATTGGGAACAAACCTGCCATCCATGATGTCTACATGAAACCAGTCCGCCTGGCTTAGGTTTACCAGGTTGATATCCCGCTGGAGATTACCGAAATCAGCTGCGAGAAGCGAAGCGGCGACTAAGTGTGGCATTTGAAGAAGACTTTAGAAGAAAGACGGAAGACAGAAGACAAAAGACAGAAGACAGTGCATACAAACATACAAAATAGAACTCATAATCCGATACCCGACACTCGATACCCGACACCCGACACCTGATACCCGACACCTGATACCCGATACCCGAATTCATCCCAGATAATTCCTAAGCATCCGGTTACAGGTGGCACTTTTAAGTTTCTGTATGGATTTTTCCTTGATCTGGCGCACCCTTTCCCGGGTAAGATTGAACTTTTCGCCGATTTCGTCAAGTGAATGCGGAGGTAAACCATGTAGGCCATAAAAAAGGCGGATGATTTCGGCATCACGATCCCCGATGTGTTTGAGTGCCCGCTCGATCTCCATATTAAGGGAGTCAGTCATGAGATCATCCTCCGGACTGGATGCATCATCATTCAGTATCACATCATACAGGTTGTTTTCCTCACCCGGCATCAGCGGGGCATCCATCGAAACATGCCGTCCGTTATTATTGAGATATCTTTGGATATCTTCCAAATCGATATCTACAGCTTCGGCGATTTCGTCTTCGGAAGGCATCCGGCCGAGATTTTGTTCCATCCTGGAAATGGTACGGTTGAGTTTGTTCATCAATCCGATTTTGTTTAACGGAAGCCTGACCAGGCGCGACTGCTCCGCTATGGCCTGCAGGATCGACTGCCGGATCCACCAAACCGCATAGGTTATGAATTTGAAGCCTTTGGTTTCATCAAATCTTTCCGCAGCTTTGATCAGGCCGATATTGCCCTCATTGATCAGATCAGGAAGAGTCAACCCCTGATTTTGATACTGTTTACCAACAGAGACTACAAACCGCAGATTGGCCAGGATCAGTTTCTCCATTGCTGTTTGATCTCCCTCACGGATCCGGCGAGCCAATTCCACCTCCTCAATCGGATTGATGAGGTTTTTGCGGCCAATCTCCTGCAGGTACTTGTCCAGGGACGGAAGATCCCGGTTGGTAACCTGCCTGGTGATTATTAATTGTCGCATGGTGCCAGGTGATTAGTGTATCTTGGTTATTCTTTACGGTAATGAATTATAAATGTTGCATATGGTAATTAAAAACAAAAGGTTTTTCTATTGTTATAAAAAATTCATAATTTTGTAGCGGTTACATTTCTCCATTGACAGGTAACCGACGGAGTTAGCAGGATAATTCGTTTGAAGAATCTGGAAAATTTCCCCGAACCAATTTAAGAAGTGGTTAATTACAAACTGATAATTTATGTATGATATTCTCGAACTCAACAATAAGTTGTTGACTGATCTTAGAGATATTGCTAAAGAACTGGGTATTAAGAGGGTCGAATCTTTTAAAAAGCAGGACCTGATCTATCAGATCCTCGATCAGCAAGCTATTCAGGCATCTGAGAGCAAATCCAAAAAAACTGCCCCCAGGCCCAGGAAGGAAGAAGCTGAAACAGTTGAAGTTGTTGAGGCTCCAAAAGGTCCCCGTAGAAGGATTACCATTGAAAAGAAAGAACCGGGGCCGCTGTTTTCCACCCGCCCCGAAAACAAGCCGGTAAAAGACGACGAAGATGCTGAAATTAAGCCGGTTGTACCGGTAGCAGCTCCAGTTCCGCCTGCTTTTATCAAACCAGTGGTAACTCCCCCGCCTACACCTGCATTAAATGCTCCGACCTCCAGTGAAGGCGCATCCGGCTCTCCGGTGGCACCCGCACCCGCTTATGGAAGGAACGTGAGAAGGGAAAAGGATCCCGAAGAGCCCAAAGTGGCCCAAACAAAAGCACGCGAAATCACTATCCGCGAAAAAGCTCCTGATGACCAGAAGGCCAAGGAATCTGACGAATCTAAGAAAATTGATCTGTATGATTTCGACGGATATATCACAAGTACAGGTGTGCTTGAAATCATGCAGGAGGGATATGGGTTTCTTCGCTCAGCCGACTATAACTACCTGAACTCTCCCGATGATATTTATGTTTCGCAATCCCAGATCAAGCTGTTTGCCCTGAAAACGGGTGACACTGTGACGGGCTCTGTGAGGCCGCCAAAAGAGGGTGAGAAATTTTTCCCGCTTATAAAGGTTATGCAGATAAACGGCCGTAATCCTGAATTTGTTCGCGACCGTGTTCCGTTTGATTACCTGACCCCTCTGTTCCCTGATGAAAAATTCGACATCACGGGTCATCCGGATTGTACGGTTTCAACCCGCATTGTAGACATGTTCTCTCCAATCGGTAAAGGTCAGCGCGGATTGATTGTTGCTCAGCCTAAAACAGGTAAAACAATCCTTCTGAAAGATATTGCCAATGCCATCGCAGCCAACCATCCGGAAGTTTACCTCATGGTTCTGCTGGTGGATGAACGCCCTGAAGAGGTTACCGATATGACTCGCGGAGTGAACGCAGAGGTTATATCGAGTACCTTTGATGAGCCTGCTGAAAAACATGTCAGGGTTGCTACTATTGTGCTTGAAAAGGCAAAAAGGCTGGTGGAATGCGGACATGATGTGGTAATTCTCCTCGATTCCATCACCAGGCTTGCCCGTGCTTATAATACCGTTCAGCCGGCTTCCGGAAAGGTATTGTCGGGTGGGGTGGATGCCAATGCCCTGCATAAGCCAAAGCGGTTTTTTGGTGCTGCCAGGAATATTGAAAATGGTGGAAGCCTTACCATTTTGGCTACAGCCCTGATTGATACCGGCTCAAAAATGGATGAGGTAATTTTTGAAGAGTTCAAAGGTACCGGTAACATGGAATTGCAGCTCGACCGTAAACTGGCCAACAAACGAATCTGGCCGGCTGTTGATATTCAGGGGTCCAGCACCCGCCGTGAAGACCTGCTGCATTCAAAGGATTTCCTCAATAGAATGTGGGTGCTTCGTAATTATCTATCCGACATGAATCCTTCGGAAGCGCTGGAATTTATGCGGGATAAAATCAATGGAACCCGCACCAATGAAGAGTTCCTGATCTCGATGAACTCTGAGTAGAGGCTCAGTGCAGCGTGAAAAGATCCCCGCCTTCGCGGGGATGACAGGTGCTCTTGCAGGATTTCTGCCGGTCCTCTTGTCATCCCCGCGAAGGCGGGGATCTTTTCACGCTAACGAGGTACTTTTTTAAGGTAATTTTATTACTTTCGCCCCCGATTTATGAAAGTTGTCATATCAAAATACTATTAATATGTTAAAAAAGAAATTTATCACCTGTGATGGTAACCAGGCAGCTTCGCACATATCCTATATGTTCAGCGAAGTGGCTGCGATTTACCCGATCACTCCATCATCCACAATGGCTGAAAATGTTGACGAATGGGCAGCTTATGGCCGGAAGAATATTTTCGGGGAGATTGTCCGTGTTGCCGAGATGCAATCAGAAGGTGGAGCTTCAGGTGCAGTTCATGGAAGTTTACAGGCAGGAGCATTAACCTCTACCTATACTTGCTCACAAGGGTTATTGCTGATGATCCCGAATATGTACAAGATGGCCGGCGAGCTTTTACCCGCTGTTTTCCACGTCAGCGCCCGAACCGTGGCTGCACATGCATTATCAATCTTTGGAGACCATAGCGACGTATATGCAACCCGCCAAACCGGTTTCGCCCTACTGGCCACCGGAAGTGTACAGGAAATCATGGACCTTGCAGCCGTTGCCCACCTGTCAGCCATCAAATCAAGAGTGCCTTTCCTTCATTTCTTCGATGGATTCCGCTCATCTGCTGAGGTTCAGAAAATAGAAGTCCTTGATCAGGAACAGCTTGCACCTTTACTTGATTATAAGTCGCTGCAGGAATTCAGAGACCGCGCCCTGAATCCGGAGCACCCTGTAACCCGCGGAACAGCCCAGAACCCGGATATTTTCTTCCAGGCTAAAGAGGCATCGAATCCTTTCTATGATAAGGTTCCTGATATTGTTGAAGATTATATGCAGCAAATCAGCAAACTTACCGGGCGCGAATATCACCCGTTTACCTACTATGGAGCACCCGATGCTGAAAATATTATCCTGGCAATGGCCAGTATTACCGAAACCGCAAAAGAGGTTATCGATTACCTTACCTCCAAAGGCGAAAAAGTTGGTTTGATTACCTGCCATCTGTACCGTCCTTTCTCGGCAAAATATTTCTGGAAAGTATTCCCGAAATCGGTTAAAAGAATTGCTGTCCTCGACCGCTCTAAAGAACCTGGTGCCCCCGGCGAACCATTGTACCTCGATGTCAGGAATCTATTCTATGAAGAAGCCGATGCCCCAATGATCATTGGCGGACGGT
>JAPLDV010000052.1 GCA_026391235.1 Bacteroidia bacterium
CTACCAGAATTCCTCCGGTAAGCATAACCTGATTGTTATACAGGAAGCCGCCCATGGCAGCTGCCACACCTGTAAAGGAGTTCAGCAGGGAGATTACAACAGGCATATCCGCACCACCAATCGGGATGACGAAAGTGATACCATATATTAATGATAACCCCAATAATACATAAGCCATCCAGGTGATGTCTTTCGGGCTAACCTGTCCCTGAGCCAGTATGAAGACCACAAAGACCAGTATGCCAAACAGAAATAGCAGGTTTACCACACGCATGAACTTAAGCTTTGGGTCGCCGATTTTTTCAGCCAGCTTGCCAAATGCAATCATACTTCCGGCAAATGAAATACTTCCGATAACAAGTCCGAGCAGAATTGCAATCGCATGACCATTCAGCATACCACTTTGGGCTATCAGTTCGGGGTTCATCCGTGGAAACTCCATCAGGGAAATCAAAGCTGCTGCGGCTCCACCCATACCCTTAAAGAAAGAAACCAGCTGAGGCATCGCTGTCATCTTTACCTTAACGGCTATGGTCCAGCCTATTGCCGTACCAATGGCAATCGCTGCAAGAATCAGCCCGATATGACCAATTGGCTGTCCGTCTTTTTTGTGAAAAAGTAAAGTGCAGATTATTGCCAGACCCATTCCGATGGCGGCAAGGAAATTACCCTTTCGGGCAGTTTCAGGATGACTGAGCATCTTTAAACCGAAAATAAACAGTACCGAAGCAATCAGGTAGCTGATTTCAAGGACTGAAAGGCCTATTGGGATATTTTGTATCGTATTCATATTCAATTAAATATTGTAGAGACGGATATATCCGTCTCTACGTAATGTTTATTTTTTCTTTTTGAACATCTCAAGCATCCTGTCAGTGACCACGAATCCGCCGACAACGTTCAGCGTACCTAAAATAACGGCCAGGAAACCCAAAATGAGGGAAGCTGTGGTTTCCGCATGTCCCATAACGATAATTGCACCAATGATAACCACCCCATGGATTGCATTAGCGCCCGACATCAACGGTGTATGCAGGATTGCCGGTACATGGGATATCACCTCGATTCCAAGGAGAATGGAAAGGGCAATAACAAATATTGCCTCTTTATTGACATAGATAAAACTGAGTATTTCTTGCATGGCTTATAAATATTATGAAAAAAGACTTTTTACTCTGGAATTGATGACCTCTCCATCACGCGTTACACAAGTACCAAGCACCAGATCGTCTTCAAAATTCAGGTTGAGAGATCCATCCGGTGCGATTATCAGGCTCATGAAATTTAGAGCATTCTTGCCGAACATTTTACTGGCATCTTTTGAAATTGTTGATGGGTAAAACGATTGTCCGATTATTCTTACTCCATTATGTTCTACAGTTTCCCCGTTTATGGTTAATTCACAATTGCCACCGGTGGATGCTGCGAGATCGACTATCACCGATCCCGGTTTCATCTCCTCAACGGTTGCCTTCATGAGCAGTTTAGGTGCCATTTTGCCAGGGATCTGGGCGGTGGTGATTATTACATCGCTTTTTACAGCATGGTCATGAACCGCCTGCCTCTGTTTTGCTTTATATTCTTCCGATTGCTCCACTGCATAACCTCCGGCGGACTTATCATCAAGGGCACCTTCAACCTCAATGAATTTTGCACCCAGACTTTCGACTTCTTCTTTTACAGCGGTGCGGACATCAAATGCTTCAACTCTGGCCCCAAGCTTTCGTGAGGTTGCAATCGCCTGCAAACCAGCTACTCCTGCGCCGATTACCATCACCTTGGCTGGTGTAATCGTGCCTGCAGCAGTCATGAACATCGGGAAAAAGGTTGGCAGATGCATTGCCGCATCAAGCACGGCTCGATAACCAGCAGCAGTGGCCTGCGACGACAGGATATCCATTGCTTGAGCCCGGCTGGTTCTGGGAATCACATCCAGGCTAAAGGTGGTTAGCTTATGCTCAAGAAGCTGTTGAACTAAGTACTTATCCGACAATGGATTAAGAACACCTATCCAAACCTGGTTCCCACGGATCCGTTTCATCCAGCCCGTTTCAGGGGGCGATATACGCAGTAATACATCGGCATCTTGCAGTATTTCTTCGGTCTTTTTAATTTTTGCCCCTGCTTTTTCATAGATATCATCGGGTGAATAGGCTCCCTTGCCGGCTCCTGATTCAACCCAAACTTCCACTTTCTTTTTGATCAGTTCATAAAAGCTCCGACATATCAGATTTTCTCCAACCTCCGGATGATGGGTATGTTAATGCTTTTGGGGTAAGCCTCACCCAGCTTGCCCCTCAACTCCCGGCCAGAGCATTGGCCAAATCTCTTCAATTTTCTCTCTTCTTCTTATCTTTCTTATCTTTCTTAACCTTCTTAACTATTTGACTATGTCATACAAATTTGAAACTCTGCAGATCCATGCCGGTCATCAGCCAGATTCCGATACCCTTAGCCGCGCAGTACCTATTTATCAGACAACCTCTTATGTGTTTCGTGATGCGGATCATGCTGCCGGTCTTTTTGCACTCACAGAAGCAGGCCATATTTATACCAGAATCTCCAACCCGACGGTTGAGGTTTTTGAAAAACGAATTGCTGCGCTCGAAGGCGGAACCGGCGCTCTTGCGGTGGCCTCAGGGCATGCAGCTCAGTTTATAGCCTTGAACAATATCCTGAAACCGGGAGATAACCTGATTTCATCACCATTTTTATATGGCGGAACCTTGAGCCAATTCCGCCACAGTTTTAAAAACCTTGGTGTGGACGTCAGATTTGCTGTTTCGGACCAGCCGGTAGATTTTGAAAGGCTTATCGATTCCAAAACCAGGGGATTGTATCTAGAAACTATTAGTAATCCCGGATTTTCAATACCTGATTTCGAAACTTTTGCCAGATTGGGAGAAAAGTTTGGTATACCCCTGATAGTTGACAATACATTTGCCGGGGGAGGATATCTCTGTAAACCAATTGAATACGGGGCGAATATTGTCGTGGAATCTGCTACCAAGTGGATCGGCGGCCATGGAACGACAATTGCCGGGGTTATTGTTGATGGCGGAAATTTTCCGTGGGATAATGGCCTGTTTCCCCAGTTAACTGAGCCATCTCCTGAATATCATGGAATTAAATGGTTCGAAAAGTTTAAAAATCAGGCCTTTATTGTTCGGGCAAGAACCATCGGTCTCGACCGCCAATGCGAGAATACTTTAGCTTTGGCAAAGTACCTGCAAAAACATCCGAAGGTTGAGAAGGTCGGATATCCCGGATTGCCCGATGATCCAAACCACCCATTAGCCTTGAAATATCTGAAGCATGGCTTTGGCGGGGTACTGTCGTTTATTCTGAAGGGCGATAAGCAAATCAACCGTCACCTGGTTGAAAAGTTCTCAATTGTCAGTCACCTGGCCAATGTTGGAGATTCCCGCACCCTGATCATTCAGCCGGCGGCAACAACGCATCAGCAATTAAGCGAAGCCGATCAGATCGCAGCCGGCGTTCATCCGAACCTGTTCAGGGTTTCAGTCGGGCTTGAACACATCGATGATATCATCGAAGATTTCGAACAGGCAATCTATCAAATATGACACAGCTTGAACCGCATATTTTTGAGTTTAAGCAACCGCTTCAGCTGGAAAGCGGCGCTACGCTCCGAAAGTGGCAGGTAGCCTTTCATACTTTCGGAAGTCTCAATGAAACGCTCGACAATGTAATCTGGGTTTGTCATGCTCTCACCGCCAATTCTGATGTTTACGACTGGTGGCCGGGAATGGTGGGTCCCGGTTGCCTGATGGATACGGATAAGTACTTCATCATCTGTGCAAATATTCCGGGTTTGCTGGCTGATGAAACATTCGCTGAGGGCAGGGCAGACGGCGGCTCCAAAGGCATCCGGGCAGCACGCGCAATGGCCTTGCTCAGCTATCGCAACCGGAATACTTACCAGAATACCCAAACTGATCCGGATGAGGATAAACTGGAGAACTTCAAAGCTTCCTCCTATCAGCAATATCAGGGTCAAAAACTGGATCGAAGGTTCAACGCATACTCTTACAATACCGTCAGCAAAACCCTGGATTCACGTAACGTCGGGCGAAACCGCGGTGGACTGGACCGGGCTCTGTCCGGGATAAAGGCAAAAACCATTGCCGTTGGCATATCCAGCGACCTGCTTTTCCCGCCAGAAGAACAAAAACTGATTGCCCAGCTGGTAC
>JAPLDV010000295.1 GCA_026391235.1 Bacteroidia bacterium
CAGCCTTCCTGAGATTCCCGGCATAACCGTTGAAATGGCAATGGGCGTCGTAAAATCCGGGATAAACAGGCTTTCCTCCTAAATCATAAACCTTATCCGACCGGTATCTTTTTTCGATTTCCTGATTAGTACCAATAGCCAGGAATTTTCCGTCTCTAACTGCAAAACTCTCTGCAATCCTGAAATTGCTGTCGACGGAATACACTACCGAGTTTTTAACAATGAAATCGGCGTTTTCCACCCTTTGGCAGGATTGATTTGCAACAGATGCCACTAAAAACAACATAATTATCAGGCTTTTCATTTCTCGGAATGCTTGTAATTGTTAACAAAATTAGAAAAATCAGTCATTGCAACATTTTTTCAGTGAAGATGTGTTAATTTTATACTATTAAGGCAAGTAATATCTATGAAAATCATGAAACCGCAACTATCAATCGGGTGCAACAAATTAATCATGGTGCCGGCATTCCTGGTCCTGATAATTGCTGGTTGCGAGTATATCCATCCCAATAAGCCCCCTTATGCAGAGAAAATTTTGCCTGTTGAGAGTGCCTTTTTTATCGGCCAAACCATACTTTTTCAGGTAAATGCCTATGATGAAGATGGAACCATCGATGGTGTGGTTTTTACTCCGCCGAACTCATCGCCATTTATTGATAAAACCGCTCCTTATGAATATTCCTGGCCGACCACCGGAATGACAGTAGGTGTTTATAAGGTTGAAATAAAGGCAGTTGATAACAAAAATGAGCCCTACATTATTGAGGTACCCATAACCCTCCATGGAATTTCGGCCGGCAAGGATACCACCTTTACCGATTCAACCAAAACGTACGTGCTGGATGCCAGACTTCCTGAAAATGCTCAGGGAACCTGGACAATCATTTCAGGCACAGGCGGCCACATAGACGAAACTGAAATTCACAATCGGAATGCAACACTCTATGGTATTTCCTGCGAGACCTTTACCCTCCGGTGGACGGTCAGCTTAGGTACCATTGAGATTTATGATGACGTAACCATCACCTTTTTCCATCAGCCAAGCCAGGCAAATGCCGGTCCTGACCAATCGTACACAGATGCCCGAATCTCAACGAAACTGCAGGCGAATGATCCTATAGATGGAGTCGGTTTATGGACCATTTTTTCGGGCGGTGACGGCTCTTTTAGTAATCAGGTAAAGCCGGATGCCACTTTCACCGGGCTGCCTTCAACCACCTATAAACTGATCTGGAATATAACCACGGTTTGTGCAACTTCTGCGGATACGGTTGAGATCACTTTCAGCCATGGAGCGATTAATGCGAATGCCGGACCTGATCAGTTTTATACCGACTCACGCACGACTGCTACATTGGCGGCTGAATCTCCAACTACAGGCACCTGGTCAATTATTTCAGGCACCGGTGGCGCGATTTCGGATATTCATGATCCAAAAGCAACGCTCACCGGGATTTCGTGCCAGACATATATCCTTCGCTGGCCCGTAAGCAGTGGTGCCCCCCAGGATTATGATGAGGTGACCATCGTGTTTTCCTATCAACCAAGTAAGGCAAATGCCGGTGTTGATCAATCTATCAATGATGGACGCACATCCACTGTACTTCAGGCAAATACACCTGCTAATGGCACCGGGCACTGGACAATCATTGCCGGACTGAACGGACAATTCACAAACGTTAGTGATCCACAGGCGGTGTTTACCGGTCAGCCGTGCCAATCCTACACCCTTCGGTGGACCATAGCCACTCCGTGTTCATCCAATTCCGATGATATGACAATTGCCTTAAATCATGATCCAAGTGCTGCCAGCGCCGGGCCCGACCAGGTTTTTAACGATGGACGGAACAGAGCCACCCTGGCCGGCAACATACCGGCTGTGGGAACCGGAATCTGGACAATAATATCCGGAACATCCGGTGAGTTTGCCGATGCCAGTGACCCCAAATCAGTATTCACGGGTCTCATATGCCAGGATTATATCCTCCGCTGGACTATTTCCACTGCTTGCGGATCAAAATATGATGAGGTTCAGATCACCTTTGGTTATCTGGCCTCCGAAGCTGATGCAGGAGCCGACCAACATCTTACCGATGGGTCAAATTTTACTCAGTTGCGGGCAACTCCTTGCCAGGATTCCCGACGGTTCTGTAACAACCGTTATGCAGGGAAATACACCCGGAGCTGGGACTACAGGAACCTGGTCAATCTTAACGGGATTGGGCGGTGATTTTCAAGATATTCATAATCCAAATACACTGTTTACCGGAATATCCGGACAGGTATACACTCTGAAATGGACATTATCCGGGGGGTGCCTTGAAAACTCCGATATGGTTTTCATAGCTTTTATTTCCAACGGGGATATGACTGATTCCCGGGATTCTAAAACCTATCGTACAGTTGTTATCGGGAACCAGGAGTGGATGGCTGAAAACCTGAATTATTTGGCAAACGGAAGTTATACGTATAGTGGCAATATTGAGAATGCTTCGATTTATGGCAGGCTGTATAATTGGAATTCTGCAAAATCAGCCTGCCCATCGGGCTGGCATCTTCCTACCGATGCCGAATGGCGGCAGTTCGAAGGTTTTCTGGGCATGGATGAGAGTACCACTCTGCTGGAATGGTACCGCGGACTTAATGAAGGCGGGATGCTGAAAGAACAAGGGACATTGTATTGGAGGACTCCTAATACAGGAGCAACAGATATTACCGGTTTTACCGCCCGTCCGGGTGGTTATCGTTCTCCCACCGGTATATTCGGGGGTATTTATACGCAAGCCGGATTCTGGACATCCACCGAAAATGTCAATGGAAAGGCGATTTACAGGGCACTTCATAATTTTAAATCCCAGATAGGCCGCGATTGGTATGACCAGGGTTATGGTTTTTCAGTGAGATGCGTTAAAAACTAACTTCTCCAATCATAAATCAATTCTAGTCGCGTTATATAACCGAACCCGGAATATTTATCCCATGAAGTTTAAATCCTTAATCTTTACCGGCACTCTTTTGCTGGTGTTGTTTTTTTCCTGCCAAAAGAACGACCCGATCGTTAATCCGGATGCAAAGCT
>JAPLDV010000380.1 GCA_026391235.1 Bacteroidia bacterium
TCTCTGGTCTCCCCAAACAAAGCTGGCCTGCATGCCCGCGGGAATGGTGACAGTACCTTCCACCTTGGTACCGGTGCGTTTCAAGTCGAGTTCGATGTTTCCAGAATGGTGCGGATAAACCGCCTTGATTTGGGTCAGCTCGCCAAAGGCCGGAGCGATTTCCACGAATTTGTGACCGGCGGATAGTGATTTAATGCCGCAAACCGTCCGAAAGAAAAAGTAATTCGGTGCGCTGCTCCAGGGGTGGCATTCGGAACGCTGATTTTCCTCGCCCCATTCCAGAGGAACCTCGACAAATGTAGTAAGCTTGCGGTCCATCATCAGCTGCCATTCTGAAGTCTCAGACAAGAATTGCTCCTGTAAACCTGTTTTATTCAGGGCTTCGAACAGGTATAGATGCAGGAACAGATCAACCTGCCCGAACCAATCCTTAGGTTCAAGAAGTCGTGTCATCAAAAGTTTGGCTTCATTACCAATGGTGGCTTCAGCCAATACGGCCAGCAGGTTGGTAATCTGACTAACCTTTATATTATCGGGGGATTCCTTATAAAATCCATCTTCGTTTTTGCAAAGTGAATTCACGGCATGACAAATCTGATCGGCTCTGCTCCGATACTCACCGGCTTGCCTGGTTTTTCCCAGATATTCAAAAATATCGGCTGCGTGGCGCAAAGTATAGGCATAATGAAGCGAGTAGAGTGTATTGTTCCCGGTGTAGACAGTGGGTGATTCGCCATTCTTATAGTGCCGGGGCCAGGCCAGGGCACCCCACCAATCTATCTTGCCGAGTAACCCGTTGGGCTGCATTCGTTTTTCAAACCAATCGAGCACGCTGTATATCCCCAGCTCAAATCCGTCAATAAAGACCTGATCGTCTTTCCACATCAAATAATCATGCACCTGATCGATCCAGATCAATGAGTAGGAAGGAATGATCAGATGGAAAGGATTGGGATAGCAGGCGTAGGTGAGGCCTTCCGGAATGCGCGACTGATCGAATTGGATCAGTGCGTTGCGGGTCAGCCGGTCGTCGCCCGAAAGGGTAAGCAGCGAAAGGTTGTGCACCCTGGAATCGCCGGTGTACTGCATTTGTTCGTATGCAGCATCCGAAAGAAGCATGTCCTGGGCGCAAATGCTGATGGTCCGCCATCCTGCCTCCATCATCCAGTCAATTGAAGGATTGTCGGTTTCAAATTTCGCCTTCTGTTCAATCGGGGCATTGCAGGCAACATGTGTGTAGTTTTCAATCACCAGAGGTTCGCCCTGTGTTTCAATATCCAGCTGGATGAACCGGAAAGCCCGCAGGTAGGTCGGCTTGAACAACCTGTTTTTACCCCCGTCAGGAATAAAAACATCTTTCAATCCGACCATCCTTTTGCCCTCTATGTCATTACGGTTTCCTTTGGGTGATTTGTTTTTCACGATCAGGTTTTCGGCATACATCACCTGGATACGCGCATTCTTTCCTCCGCTTACGAGCATTTCGGGATATCCCATGGTTTCAGTGGTCTGGTCGATCAGGATGGTGATTTTTTTGCCTGCCGGGATAGTCAGGGTTCCGGTTCCTTTCAAAAAGCGATCATCTGTTTCCATACCGCTTGATCTTCTGATACAGGTAAAAGGCACTTTGGTCTCTTTCAATAATCCGGTCCTTCTGGGTACCAGCAGTTTCCCTCCGCCATACAGGATGCCGCCACCGTATTGCCGGTCACGCCCTCCGGCAAGATCACACCAGGCTGCCGGGAGCCAGTCCGAATCGTCGAAGTTGGTTTTTTCCCAGCCCCAGGGGTATTTTTCAGCCCGGATGCTGTCGGTCGGATTGCCGACATACAATCCAAAATCGATCGTGGTACGGTCGGTCATCCATTCCACCATTTTGGGACTATAGGCTAGGTTCTGAATGCACTTCCAGCTTCCACCCACCGTATTAACCACTTTTTCAGTATCCGAATTGCCCTGCAGGATAAAGGATGACATCTGGGAAAAATAGGTGAATGAACGCTTTGGACCCCAATTCACCACTTCAGCCGCGATGGTATTCTTCCCGGGTTGAAGGTATGCGGCAAGGTCGAGGGTCTCATAAAACCAATGCGAAATATCCCCTCTGGCCGGACCGCGGGTTATGTATGTACCGTTGACGAAAAGGCGATAATGATTATCAGCCGAAACATGAACTACGAATTTTTCTGGTTTTGCCGGAAGTTCAAAATTCTTGCGGAAAAGAATAACGGCATGCGATTGTGGCTGAACCGTGGGATGCATAATCCAATTGGCCTTCCATACCACTTCCTGGGAATAGGAGGTAATCGGGAAAAGAATAATCGTGAGGAGGCAGGTAATTTTATTGATCAATTTCATCAAACTTATTGTTTTTGGTTTTTGTCGTCAACGCCAACAATTCAAGGTTATTCCTGAAATAGAATTCTTGCTTCCTCGAGTATCGCTGCCGTAGCAGTAGCCCCGCAACGCGAAATGCCAAGCTCCATGAATTTCAATAGTTCTGTAAGGGTGCGCACTCCTCCTGAGGCCTTGACTTTGACTGCAGGGGAGGAATGTTTGCGCATGAGCTCCAAATCATGCGCGGTAGCGCCGGTATAAGAGAATCTGCCGTCGGCGTCTTTTACAAAGCCAAATCCGGTTGATGTTTTCACGTATTCGGCCCCAACCTTTGAACAGATTTCACACAGCCTTATTTTATGCTCATCTTCAGTTACATAGCCGGTCTCAAAAATAACTTTGGTAATCGCGTTATATCTGTGCGCAATGTCAACAACCGACCTGATCTCCTCCTCCAGGTAAGGCCAATCTTCCTGTAGCACTTTGCCTATGTTAATGACCATATCAATTTCAACGGCACCATCTTTGCAAGCCTGTTCGGTTTCAAAAGCTTTCACTGCGATAGCACTGTTTCCGGCAGGAAAACCAATTACACATCCCACCAGGACGGATGAGCCTTTTAGCTGCTCAACGGCTAACTTCACTGCATATGGCTTTACACAAACCGAAGCCACCTCATACTTTTTTGCAACTGCACATTCTCTGATTAAGTCTTCATCGGTGTATAGCGGGCTTAATATTGAGTGATCAATCATTTTGGCGATTTCTTTAACTGTACTCATAGCATTGATTTATATTTTATTCACTTTTTCGTATTCAGCCAACTTAGCCACAGCTTCAGATTGTTTGTCCATGAGGAAACATGCTCATTATTAATAGCCAAACCGAAACCATGCCCGCCTTCCGACAGAATGTGCAATTCTGCCGGTATCTTCTTCTTGCGTAAGGCTTTATAAAATAGTAAAGTGTTTTCAACCGGAACGCCGGAATCATTATCGGCATGAACAAAAAAAGCGGGTGGGGTATCCTCTCGAACCTGAAGCTCATTTGAGTAATTGATTAATAAGTCTTTGCCTGGATTTTTGCCCAGCAAGGCTTCGGGTGAACCCGGATGTGAGGTGGAATCAACAAATGAAATCAAGGGATACATTAAAATCATGAAATCTGGCCGGCAGCTTTGTCTCTCGACCGAATCGACTGCAGTTTTATTCCCATAATCAAAATGTGTTCCGAGTGTGGAAGCCAGGTGTCCGCCGGCGGAGAAGCCCATGATGCCAATTTTTTCAGGATCAATGCTCCATTCTGCAGCATGTTGACGGACCAACCGCATAGCACGCTGAGCATCCATCAAAGGTGCTTTGTGAGGCTCAATGCAGTTTCCATAGGTAGGCAAACGGTATTTCAGAACCACCGCGGCCACTCCGACCGAATTGAAATACCGGGCAATATCCGTCCCCTCGAGGTCGTAAGCCAGTACCCAGTATCCGCCTCCAGGACAGATTATTACGGCTTGCCCGGTTGAAAAACGTTTACTGGGCAGGTAAACCGCAATATCAGGCGTCTGTACATTGCTGATCAGTATGATATCTTTTTTCTCAATCTTTTCCTGCGCCCCGGTGTATTTTGAGTTGGGAATGGTTCCGGTATACAAAGGCAAAATGAAATCCTGTCCATAACTTTTTAAACAGGGAGCAAAAAAAACGAAAAGCAGAAGTTTGATTAATATCTTCATAATTTGCCGTGTTTAATTCTTTGGTATTCAGTATTATTACCTTGGTAATTCAATAGGTAGGTCATTGTTATTCATTCTTGATGTATTAATTTCTCAAAAGGACTTTTAGTTATAATTAATCGTAATATTTTGTTCCTTAGGTAGATCTAGTTTAAAATCAACATACTGCGATTTTTCAATTTTCGACATGCCATATTGTACAATCTTGCTGCCTGAAGTTACTGATGCCACAGAAGTTGTGCCCTCAGGCAGCAGTAAATGCACCTTAATATCATCGCCACTCCCGGTCAGAGATATGTGGATTTCCTTTTTTTGAGGAAAATGTTGATATTGATAAGCCACATAGCTGTTTGAAGCCGGATAATGAATGGTCACATTAATGGAATCGGTCCCTGATGACGTCCACCTTGGCGAAAGGGCTACATGACTGTAAGCAAGGCCATTATCCTTCACTCCGGCCAATCCTTCCACTAATGCTGCCATGGCATTAGCGGCTGCCCAGTTATCGGGACCGCCAAAGGATTCAACTTTTGGTTTCACGTATGGATCACGATCGGCCAGGGTAATACCAAGCAAGGCATAAATTCCGCCTTCGAGTGGTGCATGAAAAATGAGTTTTACAATTTTTTTTGATGGATTCGGATTGATGACAGCAGCCCGGCAAACGCCGACTTTTGCACTGACAGGATTTGGCCCCGACCAGGCAACACCTGCATGATCATTTTCCAGGTCGGAAAACCACCAGTTAGTGATGTCCTTACCTTTGTTAAGGTATTGCGAATGACTCGTACCATCGGCATACTGAAAGGTAACGGCACCTGCAATGGTTGCCGGTATGTTGTCAGATGAGGAATGTAGAAGGTAGATTGCTGCTGCTATGTCGTTGACCAGAACTTCAACTTTTTCGGGAAAGCCGGGTTTTACGGACAAGGCTATGGCAACGCGCCTATGATTTTTCTCAGGATCAAGAACTGTAAACGGGATGTTTTGAAAAACCTGCGGGCCTGTTGGCAAGCCGCGCATATCATTTCCGGCCCGATTATCATTCATCCATGGAAACGCGCCTTTTCCACCTTTGTCCCAGATATCCATGTTGGCAATGCCTGAAATATCAACAGCTTTAAAATTAGCTGCTGGTGGGGGTGGCGGGATTGAACCTGTGAATGCAAACCATACGCGATTTCCGGTTTGCTTGCTCAGATTCGTTAAGCGATTCAAAATATCCGAAGCATAATTTTCATACCCATTTTCATAGGCACCGCGGGCAAGTTCTCCGGCAGCATGACCGGCTACGCCTCCGTTCATGTATTGCCATTTCTCATTATGCGGGCCAAATCCTCTTTCGAAGGGCGGATAAATTGCGTACCATTCGCCGGGTGAACCAACGGGCAGGTTTTCTTTCAGGTTGAGATAGGTTTTAATGATTGCGATACTCATTTCATGCGAAAGGCCCCGATTAATCGAATACATATTCCCTTGCGCTATTTGTGACTTTTCATCAACTCCAAGATTTCTCTTAACTGTTGGGTCCTCATCAATAAAGTGTGTGAAGAATTTTCCGTTCCAGGCCAATGCAGTTAAACGCTTCAGAATATCGCTGGCACGATCACTGTAGTTTTTTGCTTTATCATGTTGCCCTGCAAATGCAAGCATTTCAGCCAATTGATTGCAGGCATCAAAATATCCGGTATTATCACCGAAAAATATTCCGTATTTGGTTTTCCCGGGTACCACAACCATTGTTGGGCTTATCGGCGTGTCCGGGGTATATTCATCATCTACCTGAAAGTCCCACGAATCAATGCAGTAGGGCCGTTTCAGCAATTCGAAGCGTTTCGACCAGCGAATGGTATCTGTAACACAATAATCGAGCGCACGTGAAGCACACTCTAAATTTGTTTTCATCCAGACATTGTCGCCGCTGGCTTTCCAGTGCTGATACATCATATTTACAAAATTGTATTCCACATGGTTTTCCACGGGTTGACGTACAAACCAGGCATCGCGATCTTTTCTGAAAAAGTTTATTGGACTGTATGCTGTCTCGTAGTAATAAAAGCCATTTTTATCGGTATTCACAAAGCTCCAGATCATTCCGTCCGGTTTCTGGGTCTGGCGAAAAAGATCAACCATATCGCCACTATACGGGCTGAAATACTTCATGCCTTTACCGGTATTGTTATTGTCGAGCACCCAAGGCACGAAAAAGCGATAGGCTTTTCCATTCCAATTCACCTGGCTAAAGCCATCGCTGTTATCAACCAACATCCCATGATGAAATAGCCGGAACATTTCTCCGATTTTTCCTCCATCTTCAATATTGGTGGCCGCTCTGTCAACCGGATTATCCCATTTATCCAACAAAACAGCTTTGTGCCAGCCTGCAGCGCCAGCCACGGTTATTGCTACTTTTTTGTCGGCAGCTGTTCTCATGTATTCTCTGTTTTTTGCATCTTTCACCAACAAAATGCCATTGGCAGAGCAACATAGAATTACTTTTTCTAAAGGTTTTACGCTTTGTACAGGTTGGAAAACTGCAAGATTATTTTGAGCTACGATATTAGTATTAAGCTGGAGAATCAAAAAAACGATTCCCCAAAAACTGCTTCTTTTAATAATATTTTTTTTCATCTGTTGGGATTGAGCACTTTACTGTTTAATTGATTATTTCTGAATCGGAACGTAGCCTGGTTTATTGGCCTTTAAATCAGCAAGTTTAAGGTTGATTTCGATGACTTTTTTCTCATCCAGCTGATAAAAGAAGAGTGCCACAACAGCGATAGCGCTCCAAATGGCAGGCATTAAGGCAAACAAAACACGTACGCCATTTTCTGTTTGGGCAGTGACGGGCGTGTTGGCGACAAAGCCAAAATAGGCCAGCAGATATCCGGCGATTGCACCTCCGATTGACCAGCCGAGCTTTTGAGCAAAATTGGCGGATGAAAAAATCAATCCTGTTGCTCTTCTTCCTGTTTTCAGCTCCGAAATTGCACAGCGCCTGAAAGGTAAACATAGCTGTAATCTGGTTTTTATCAAGGAAATAATAGGCGACACTTAAAACAGAACCTAAAGTCATCGAGACCATGTACACTCTCTTTTTCCCGATCAACGCAGCCATTGGTTTCAGCACCAATGTACCCAAAATGCTGAAAACAGTGCCTACAATCATAAAAGTTGAGACAAGGGCTCCAGCCCCGATCTGGAATCCGAACAAATCAGCAGTACCCGCATTATTGACGTAGTATTTGAAATAGAAAATGATGGATCCGTTTCGTATGGCCACATACAGGCAAGTCATTATCCCAACCAGGGTCAGAATTAGCCAGGGCACATTGCTAAACAGATCTTTCAA